>CAMNNV010000076.1 GCA_946546075.1 uncultured Bacillota bacterium
AATCCATGTGAATTCTTCCATCCTTTTCTTGAGATGGGAAATCAAATGGAGTATATTATACAGGTGAACGAAACACATCTTTTTACGATAGTCATGTTCTATTAGGTGCCGCAGGATTTTGCGCAGCACATCTGGAAACATCCCATCACCGGAGAAAGGATTTATATTATGTGGAAAACAATGGACGAAGCAACTCTCAAGACGAAAACAGTAGCCGATCTCAGGCAGATCGCCAAGACGTTTGGCCTTGAAGGGTATTCTAAGATGAAGAAAGCAGAGCTCATAACGGCGCTCATGAAAGATGAAGATCCGAAACCGGAGGGAAGCGAGGCACCTGAGAAAAAGGCAGAAGCCCCGGCTAAGCAGGAAGAGAAACCTTCCCAGAAGGGACATAGCAAGGGCAAAGGCCAGAACAGAAGGAAGAAGAACCAGTCGGCAGGCAGAACAGAACAGAAGGCGGAGAAGCCGGAAGAAGCCAAGGAATCTGCCGATCATGCAAAGGCTGAGAAGGCCGAGAAGAGCGAGGAAAACAAAGAGAGCAAGTCTCGCGACAACAAGAACGTGGTGCCGGACAGAGACGATCGCTTTGAAGCGGAAGGTATCCTGGAACTGGCAGACGACGGCTTCGGGTTCCTCCGGTTCAACAACTTCCTCACAAGTGACAAGGACATATACGTTGCACCTGCTCAGATCAGAAGATTCAATCTGAAGACGGGAGACAAGGTCAAGGGCATATGCAGACAGCCGAATGAAGGCAACCGGTTCGGAGCACTGCTCTACGTCGTATCCGTCAATGGAGAAGAACCGGGAGCAGCCATCAAGAGACCGGACTTTGAGAGCTTGACACCGATCTTCCCGGAGGAGAGGTTCAATCTCGAGAAAGGCAGCAGAGACCTGAGCCTCAGACTCATAGATCTCATCGCACCGGTAGGCAAAGGCCAGAGAGGTCTCATCGTTGCACCGCCAAAGGCAGGTAAGACGGTACTTCTCAAGAAGATGGCAAACGCCATCGAGAACAACTATCCTGAAGTTGAGATGATCGTTCTTCTCGTAGACGAAAGGCCGGAAGAAGTAACGGATATGAAGCGCAGCCTGAAGGGCGGCGAGGTCATCTACTCGACTTTCGACGAGATGCCGCAGCACCACGTGAAGGTGGCGGAGATGGTACTTGCCAGAGCACAGAGGCTGGCAGAGCACGGCAAAGACGTTGTGGTGCTTCTCGACAGCATCACAAGGCTGGCCAGAGCATATAACCTGGTGGTTCCTCCATCGGGCAAAACGCTCAGCGGCGGTTTCGATCCTGGCGCACTCCATAAGCCGAAGAAGTTCTTCGGTGCTGCAAGAAAGCTGGAAGAAGGCGGCAGCATCACGATCCTGGCGACGGCTCTCGTAGAGACGGGAAGCCGTATGGACGACCTGATCTATGAAGAGTTCAAGGGCACAGGCAACATGGAACTGCACCTCGACAGGAAGATGAGCGAGAAGAGGATCTTCCCTGCCATCAACCTGAACAAGTCGGGAACGAGACGAGAAGATCTGCTCATGAACCAGGATGAACTGGAAGCCATCTGGCACATGCGAAGAGCACTGGGCAACAGAGACAACCAGGAAGCATCCGAGGCGATCCTCGACAACCTGGCGCACACGAGAGATAACAAGACATTTATTGAACTCATCAAAAAGGTAAGATTGGACTAAGAGAAACGCAGAGGCATATATATGGATCTCAGCAAGATATTCCTCAAGGATGCATGCCCGACAAGGATGGGCGGCCAGGCCGTCATGGAAGGCATCATGATGAAAGGGGAGAAGAAGACTGCCCTGGCAGTCAGGATCCCCGACGGAAGGATAAGGATCAAGACAACTGAAAACAAGAAGCAGAGCAAGTGGATGACGTATCCGCTCATCAGAGGCGTCGTGGCATTCGTCATATCCCTGGTGCAGGGAACGAAGACCCTCATGGATTCTGCCGAGATCCTCACCCTTTACGATGAGGAGGAGTACGAGCAGTCCCGCTTTGAGAAGTGGATCGAGAAGAAATTCGGAAGCAAAGCCCTTTGGAATTTCATGCTCTATTCATCTGTGATCATCGCCGTGGCGTTCGCTCTCGGGATGTTCCTGATACTGCCTACATGGGTGGTAAACCTGATGAAGCATTTCACAGACAGCGTGTTCTGGCTCAACTTCGTTGAAGGCCTGCTGAGGATACTGATGTTCATCGGCTACATCTGGGCCGTATCCTTCATGCCGGATATCAGGACCACATTCCGGTATCACGGCGCAGAACACAAGACCATACACTGCTTTGAGAACAGACTGGAACTCACACCGGAGAACTGCCAGAGCTTCCCTACACTTCATCCGAGATGCGGGACAAGTTTTCTGATGTTCGTGTTCATCATAGCCTTCGCCCTCCATTTCGTTTTGGGATGGCCGGTGCTGTGGCTTCGTATCCTCACGAGGCTCATGCTCCTGCCGGTGATCGCGGGGCTTTCATATGAACTGCTCAAGTGGGCAGGACGAAGCGACAATATCGTAGTGAAGGTACTGAGCCTTCCGGGGCTGTATCTGCAGAAGATAACGACAAAGGAGCCGGATATCGGGCAGCTTGAAGTGGCCATAGCTTCCATCAACGCAGTCTGCGACGACACTCCGGCAAGAGAATATATAATAGGAAAGGACGGCAGTGAAGAACCTGTCGATTTGACGATAGATGAAAACGAGGATACTGATCAAAGAGGGTGAATACAGACTTGCGAAAGCATTCGTCATGGATCCTAAGGTGGACGCAGAGGAGCTGTACAGCTTCCTGACGGGTGTGGACAGAGTCGCCATCTTCATGAACGCAGAAAAAGAAGTAGACGAAGAGACGGAGAAAAAGTATTTCGAGCTCATCGAAAAAAGAGCATCGAGGATACCTCTCCAGCACATAACGGGGCACCAGAGCTTCATGGGCTATGATTTCAAAGTCAGCCCGGAGGTGCTCATCCCGAGACAGGATACGGAGACGCTGGTAACGGAAGCGGCAAGGGTGATCCAGACCACAACAAGGCCGAAACCGGGGTTCTTTGACAGACTCAAGGGACGCAAAGAATGGGAGGTTCTCGACCTCTGCTGCGGCAGCGGCTGCGTAGGCATTTCGCTGGCCAAGATCTGTTCGAACATCGAAGTCACGGCATCGGACATCAGCGACGGAGCCATCGCCGTGGCAAAAGAGAATGCCGAGGATCTGAGAGCGAAAGTGGAATTTTTGCAGGGAGACTTGTTCGCCCCACACAAAGACCGCAAATACGATATGATCGTGTGCAACCCGCCGTACATCAGACGCGCCATCATACAGATCCTTCAGGAGGAAGTAAAGGATCACGAGCCGAGAGGCGCCCTGGATGGAGGAAGAGACGGGCTGGATTTCTATAAGAGGATCGTAGCAGAAGCACCGGATCATCTGAAGAAAGACGGGTTCCTTCTCATGGAGATCGGTCACGATCAGGGTGAGGCGCTCCGCAAGCTCATCAAGGACTCCGAGAAATTCACGCCTGCCGAAGTAATTCGTGATTTACCGGGCAAGGAACGTGTGGTAAAATGTCAATTAATAAAATAAGGCAATGACATGCTGACGCGAAGGGGCCGCAGGGCGCCCGACGCAGAAGGTGGCACCCTGCAGGAGAAGAAGTTTTCCCTCTGGTGGTGTCCCACCAGAGGTTTTTGTATGAAAAAAGAGAGGTAAGGAAAATGAGTAACTACAACAGCAAGTCCCTCAAGGCAGAGGAATTCATCTCGGATGAGGAGATCCTGGAAACTCTGAAATTCGCAGAGGAAAACAAAGATGACACGGAGACGATGAAAAAGATCCTGGAGCGCGCAAGGGACTGCAAAGGTCTGACGTACAGAGAAGCTGCGCAGCTTTTGGAATGTGAGGATCCTGAGATACAGGAACTGATTTTCAGCACGGCGAAGTATATAAAAGAGAGAAATTACGGCAACAGGATCGTGATGTTCGCACCGCTGTATCTTTCGAATTACTGCATCAATGGATGCCGCTACTGCCCATATCACGGACAGAACAAGCACATCAGAAGAAGCAAGCTGACACAGGAAGAGATCAAGAAGGAAGTCATCGCGCTTCAGGATATGGGACACAAGAGACTTGCCATCGAGCTTGGTGAGCATCCGACCATCAACCCGATCGAGTACGTGCTGGAAAGCATCGAGACGATCTACAGCATCAAGCATAAAAATGGTGCGATCAGACGTGTCAACGTGAACATCGCAGCGACAACAGTGGAGAACTACAAGAAGCTCCACGATGCCGGCATCGGCACATACATCCTGTTCCAGGAGACATATAATAAGAAGCAGTACGAATTCCTGCACCCGACTGGCCCGAAATCAGACTACGCATACCATACAGAAGCGATGGACAGAGCAATGCAGGGCGGTATCGACGATGTGGGATGCGGCGTACTGTTCGGTCTCAATCTGTACAAGTATGATTTCGTAGGTATCCTGATGCACGCAAAGCATCTCGAAGATACTTACGGCTGCGGTCCTCACACCATCAGCGTACCGAGGGTAAGACCGGCTGACGACATCAATCCGGACGACCTGAAGAACGGTGTGCCTGATGATGTTTTCAAGAGGATCATCGCGATCCTCCGTATCGCAGTACCGTACACGGGCATCATCATGTCCACGAGAGAGTCTGAGGAAATGAGAGGCGAAGCCATCGAGATCGGCGTTTCTCAGATCAGCGGCGGCAGCCGTACCAGCGTCGGCGGATACGTCGAAGAGGAAAAGGAAGAAGACAACTCCGCACAGTTCGACGTAAACGACAGAAGAACTCTCGGTGAAGTCGTAGACTGGCTCATCGACAAGGATCACGTGCCTTCCTTCTGCACAGCATGCTACAGAGCAGGAAGAACAGGTGACAGATTTATGAGCCTCGTCAAGAAAGGACAGATCGCAAACATCTGCCTGCCGAACGCCCTGATGACACTCAAAGAGTACCTCGAGGACTATGCATCAGAAGAAACGAAGGAAAAGGGTCTCGCTCTCATCAGGAGACAGCTTGACAATATCCCGAACGAAAAGGTGAGGGATCTCGTGACCCAGCATCTGGAGGATATGGATCAGGGAATGAGAGATTTCAGACTGTAGCCTGCGGGCGGAGGTGACGCATGAGCCTTAACGATACACCAAGAGCAGACAGACTGCACATAGCCATATTCGGCAGGAGAAACAGCGGCAAATCATCTCTGATCAACATGCTGACAGGGCAGGAGATCGCACTTGTCTCAGATACTCCGGGAACTACGGCAGATCCCGTGTATAAGTCCATGGAGTTTCATCCCATCGGCCCAGTGGTGTTCATAGACACCGCCGGGTACGACGATGTAGGAGAGCTGGGAGCGCTGCGTGTCGAGAAGACGAAGGAAGTTTTAGATAAAACAGATATCGCCATCGTGGTCATCAATGGTGCAAAACAGGAAGATTATGATATCGAAGCAGACTGGATAAACAGCCTGCAGAAAAAGAACATTCCGGTGATCCTGGCAGTAAACAAGATCGATCAGGTAGACAGCGTGCCGCGCGAGCTTCCTGAGGTCTGGCGGAATGTCCCGACTTCATACGTGAGTGCGCTCACGGGAGAAGGTGCAGAAGATCTCAGAGAAAAAATCGCATCAGTAGTTCCGGATGATTTTTACCGCAGAAAGATCTTCGGAAGCCTCGTAGAGGAAGAGAGCCTTGTGCTTCTCGTTATGCCGCAGGATATCCAGGCGCCAAAGGGGAGACTGATACTTCCTCAGGTGCAGACGATACGCGAAGCTCTCGACAGGAAATGTACTGTCGTCTCAACGACAGCAGACGGGATAAAAAGAGCGCTGGCATCTCTCAGCAGAGACCCGGACCTTATCGTCACCGATTCACAGTGCTTCCGAATGGTCCATGATGTGAAGCCGGAAAGCAGTCTTCTCACATCATTCAGCGTGCTTTTCGCAGCGTACAAAGGGGACATAGATGTTTTCGTCAAAGGAGCATCGCAATTAGACGATATGACTGAAAATTCAAGGGTCCTGATAGCGGAAGCCTGCACCCACGTGCCTCAGAACGAGGACATCGGCAGGGTCAAGATACCACGCATGCTGCGAAAAAAGATCGGTGAAGGGCTTACTATCGACAACGTATGCGGCAACGATTTCCCGGATGAAGAGGGACTGAAGAACTATGATCTGGTGATCCACTGCGGAGCCTGCATGTTCAACAGAGCGCACGTAATGAGCCGGATCGCCTCAGCACAGCAGGCAGGCGTTCCCATCACGAATTACGG
>CAMNNV010000077.1 GCA_946546075.1 uncultured Bacillota bacterium
CGCACATAATATATCGTCTTAGTTTTCGATTATTTGTAAGTTTCGAATACGAACTGTACGTTTGTGCAGAACTTAGGCTCAGCAAGAACGTCGATGGAGCTTGGGAACTCAGGGTTCTCAGGCAGGTCGATGTACTTGTAGTTTCTAACTTCGATCACGATCTTGTCGCCAACGACCTTGTTGACTCTTGCATAGTAAACGAGGTAGTCACCAGCGAAGCATGGCTCATAAAGTCTAACCTTTTCAACCTTAACGATGTGACCAGTGTTACCGAATTCTCTAGCCATCAGTCTCTTAGCAGTGTCTTCCATCAGAGTGATGTTTCTTGCGCCGTTAACTACGCCGCCGAGGTAGAATACGTCTCTGTCAGACATTCTGTATCTGAATTCGATATCGTTAGGGTGATCTGCATCAAATCCAGCACCTGGGAAGTCCTCGTTCTCGAACCAAGGATTTTCTACCTTACCGTCAGGCTGCTCGCCTCTCTGCAGGTGCTTCTTAACAACCAGTCTTACGTTACCCTTTGAGCAAAGTACAGGCTCGTCATACCAGATCATGTCTCCCTGCTTAGCGCCTTCAACTCCAGCTCTTACAGCGGAAGTAGCCAGCTTCATAACTTCGATCTCGCAGTCTCTTGAAGTGTTGCCGATGTTTGTCAGAGTTGCTTTGTACTCCATCATGTCGCCAACATAAACGTCTTCGAATACTTCTACGCCAGTGTAACCCAGGCAAAGTGATTCGTCGCCGTCAACCAGGATCATTTCTTCTGTTTCTACGTCGCCGATGAAGTCGAACTGTCTGCCAACAGGAACGATTCCTGAAGGATCGTTAGCGTCAGCTGTTGTCATGTTGTAGCTAAGGTATGATACTTTTCTCATTTTGTTACATCTCCTTTTATACTTTAACTTATCAATATTTTATTACTTGCTGATTACGCCTTCCTCGATCAGCTGCTGCTCTTCCTCTTCTGTCAGGCCGAATACCTCGCGGTTATCCTGTCCAAGAATCGGTGAAGCGAATCTGACTGATCCAGGAGTCTCTGACATCTTGACTACACATCCAGGGATGTACATATCTCCGGCAGTTGGGTGATCCATGTGGACCATCATCTCTCTTGCCTGGATCTGTGGATGTTCGATACATTCCTTGATGTTCAGTACAGGACCGCAAGGGATGGATGCTTTATCCATGATCTCTTCGATTTCCTTCTTCGTGTACTGTGAACACCAGTCAGTGATGACAGCCTTCAGATCCGGGAGATAGTTCTCGAATCTGCCGTAGTTCGTCTGGAATCTCTCGTCCTCGAGAAGTTCTTCGTGACCGATGGTGTGGCAGAAGTTCTCAAACATTCTGTCGTTTCCGCAGCCAAGTGTTACGAATCCGTCTTTGCACTTGTAAACGTCAAATGGTGCGATGGATGGGTCGATGTTACCAGTTCTCTCCGTGATGCGGCCTTCTACTGTGTAGTTCGTTACTGCATTCTCGAGAAGTGAGAAGATAACATCCTGCATGGAAATATCAACATGCTGACCTTCACCAGTCTTTTCTCTGTGATACAGAGCCATCATGATACCGATAGCAAGATAGAGACCGGAACCCATATCTGCGATAGAAGGTCCAACCTTAACAGGATCTGTATCAGGGAAGCCTGTCAGATTGAGCATTCCGCCCATAGCCTGCGCTACGATGTCGTAGCAAGGTCTGTGAGCGATCGGACCTGTCTGACCGAAGCCTGCACTTGATGCATAGATGATGCGAGGGTTGATCTTGCGGATCGTCTCATAGTCTACTTTGAGCTTCTTCGTAACGCCGCCTTTGTAGTTCTCTACGAGAACGTCAGCGTCCTTTACCAGCTCATACAGCATCTCACGGCCCTTGTCGGACTTGAGATTCAGAGTAGTGCTCTTCTTGTTTCTGTTGTACTGAGCAAAGAATGCGCTTTCTCCTGATTTTTCTTCGAAAGGTCCCCAAGTACGGCACTGGTCGCCACCGAGAGGTTCTACCTTGATAACGTCTGCACCGTAGTCAGCCAGGAACATTGTTCCGAAAGGACCGTTGAGAGCAGATGTCAGGTCGATTACCTTTAATCCTTCAAATACCTGTTTCATTCTCTTACTCCTTTTTCAAATATTACTATTTGGATGCTCTTGCTTCGTTGAGTGATTCGATCATGAGAGGAACTACCTTGAACAGGTCGCCTGTGATACCGATGTCAGCGATCTCGAAGATAGGAGCGTTCTCATCTTTGTTTACTGCGATGATCAGTTCGGAATCCTGCATTCCTGCCTTGTGCTGGATGGATCCTGAGATACCGAGAGCAACGTATACCTTAGGGTGTACAGTCTTACCTGTCTGTCCTACCTGGTGGTCTGATGAGAGCCATCCGGAGTCGACCGTTACACGGGATCCGCCGACTACGCCGCCGCCGAATGCATCTGTCAGCTGCTCAGCCAGTTTGATACCGCCTTCGATATCCTTGCTGATACCTCTTCCTACGGATACGATAACGTCTGCACCGATGAGGTCTACGATCTTCTTTGTAGCCTTGACAACATCCATTACCTGAGTCTTCAGGTCTGCATCTGTGATGCTTACCTTGTATGGAGTGATGACACATGCATCAGCCTTAGCCTGATCGAATGGAGCCTTCTTCATTACGCCAGGTCTTACTGTTGACATGCAAGGACGGAATCTAGGGCAGATGATAGTAGCCATCAGGTGTCCGCCGAATGCAGGTCTTGTCATCTTCAGGTTAACGTCTTCCATATCGAACTTCTCGTATCTTGCTTCTGGAAGAGTGGATGCCTTCTTCAGGAAGTCAGTGTATACGTTCATGTCGATATCGAGATGTGTACAGTCTGCAGTCAGACCAGTTGTCAGTCTTGCAGCACATCTAGGACCAAGGTCTCTACCGATGTTGGATGCACCGAGAAGGATTACTTCCGGCTTAAGATCCATTGCGCAGTCGCAGATAGCCTTAGTGTAAGCGTCAGTCGTGTAAACTTCCAGAGCAGGGTCGTCGATGAGGATGACTTCGTCAGCACCGTAGCCGCCGAGATCCTTAGCAAGACCTTCAACGTTGTGTCCCAGAAGGAGACCAACCAGTTTTGAACCTCTTTCGTCAGCAAGCTTTCTTGCTTCGGAAACCAGCTCGTATGAGGTGTTCATCATGACACCATTTCTCTGTTCACAAAATACCCAAATATTTTCAAAAGCACCAATATCACTGCTGTTAAAAGCCATGGTTCTCTCCTTTCTTAGATCACGTGTTTCTCTAATAACATGGACGCTAACTTATCAGTTGTCTTCTTGTCATTACCTTCCAGCATAACGCCGATTCCCTTGAGAGGAGGTGTGAATGATACGAAGATGTTCGTAGGAGATCCCTTAAGGCCGATCTTGTCCAGCTCGATGAGTGGTTCGTCCTTGAGTGTTTCGAAGTCCAGAACTGTGTAAGGCTTCTTGTAAGCTGCGTTGATACCTGCGATGGACATCATTCTAGGATGGCTGTCCTGATCGCTGATGCAAGTTACCAGGCAAGGTGTCTGCTGCTTGATCATCATGTATCCATCTTCCAGCATTCTCTTAACAGTTACTTCGTTGCCTTCCTTCTTGATCTCTGCTGCGTATGAGATCTGAGGCAGATTCAGTTTTTCTGCGATCTGTGGTCCAACCTGTGCAGTATCTCCGTCGATAGCCTGTCTTCCGCAGAAGATCATATCTTCGTCGTTGAGTCCTGTGTATGTGATCGCTGCTGCGATGATCTGTGATGTTGCGAATGTATCGGATCCGCCGAATTCTCTTGCTGAGATCAGGATCGCATCGTCAGCTCCCATAGCCAGAAGCTCTCTGAGCATTCCTTCTGCAGGAGGAGGTCCCATTGTTACTGCAGTAACCTGACATCCGGTTGCATCCTTGATCATAAGTGCCTGTTCCATTGCTACTAAGTCATCAGGGTTGATGATAGTCTGCATGGAAGCACGGTTCAGAGTACCGTCTTCGTTTACAGCTACAACGCCGGATGTATCAGGAACCTGTTTTACACAAACGTAAATTCTCATTTTTAGTGCTCTCCCTTCCTATTTGTTCATTACAGCTCTTGAAATAACTACCTTATGTACTTCTGCTGTACCTTCGTAGATCTCAGTGATCTTAGCATCTCTGTACATTCTTTCGAGTGGATAGTCATGCATGTAACCATATCCACCGTGGATCTGTAATGCGAGGTTTACTACGAAACGAGCATTCTCTGCAGCGTTGTATTTGCACATTGCAGCTTCGCACATGAAGTCCTTGCCGCTGTCAGCAAGCCATGCTGCATAGTAAGTAAGGTTTCTTGCTGCTTCTGTCTTTGTTGCCATATCAGCGATGTACCACTGGATACCCTGAAGAGCTGCGATCGGCTTACCGAACTGAACTCTTTCGCCTGCATACTGAACTGCCAGTGCGATTGCTTCGTCAGCAACACCCTGAGCCTGAGCTGCAACACCGATTCTTGCTGCGTTCAGCGCCTTCATTGCGATCTTGAATCCGCCGTTCTTCTTGCCCAGCATATTGGAAGCAGGTACTCTGAGGTCTTCAAATACCAGCTCAGCTGTCTCGGATCCTCTGATACCCATCTTGTTCTCGATCTTACCATATGTGAATCCCGGCATTCCTGCTTCGATGATGAATGCTGACATTCCTCTAGTTCCCATCTTAGGCTCAGTCATTGCGAAGATAACCAGGACACCGGCTCTTGCACCACCTGAGATGAAGCACTTTGTTCCGTTGATAACATATTCATCAGTCGCTTCGTCATAAACAGCAACTGTCTTAACGCCTGCTGCGTCTGATCCTGCGTTTGGCTCTGTCAGAGCGAAAGCACCGAGTTCTCCGCCCTTAGTCAGTCTAGGCAGATATTTCTGTTTCTGTTCTTCTGTACCAAAGTCCTGAATAGTGTGTGGTGCGATCAGATGAATTGACAGAGTTGCTGCGGAAGCCATACACTTCTTAGCAAATTCTGATACAGCGATGACCTTCTCCAGCATTCCGCCGCCTGTGCCGCCGTATTCTTCTTTAACACCGATTCCTGTGAAGCCAAGCTTTACCATCTTAGCGAAGTTCTCTACAGGGAATTCATGAGTCTCGTCGATTTCAGCTGCTACTGGTTCGAGTTCTTCTTCTGCGAACTGGGCAGCCAGTTTCTTAAGCATTGCCTGTTCTTTCGTTAATGAAAAATCCATATTCTTCATCCTTTCCGTTTTAACTTCGAAAATTTGATTCCTAACATATACATTTATACTTTATATAGCAATGTGACAGTCAACATGGCAATTCTAAATAATTCGTTAAAACTTTCTCATTTTCCTTCCAAACCCTAACGTAGCGTGACGGTTTGTCATGCTTTCTTAAAGAAGGACTTTTGCATTTTGAAGGACCATATAGTATACTCATTGCTGTTGGAAAAACAGGCAATTGGAGGAACAATGGAACTTACAAGTAAACAAAAAGCCATCATCTATATCATATGCTCGGCATTCTTCTTCGCCCTCATGAATATGTTCGTGAGACTTTCCGGAGATCTGCCTTCCATACAGAAGAGTTTCTTCCGGAATCTCGTGGCATTCTTCTTCGCCCTGTTCATCATACTGAGATCAAAAGAGCATTTCTCGATCGATAAAAAAAATCTCCCATGGTTCATCGGCCGCTCGGCCTTCGGTACCATGGGGATCTTATGCAACTTCTATGCGGTGGATCATCTGCTCCTGTCGGATGCGTCCATCCTCAATAAACTGTCGCCATTCTTTGCGATCATCTTCTCGTTCTTTCTCCTCAGAGAAAAGACAACGAAGGTCCAGGCGGCAGCTGTCGTCATCGCATTCTGCGGCGCGCTTCTCGTCGTGAAGCCGGGATTCGCCGTAGCAGGGGCCTTCATCCCTTCCATCATCGGTGTCTGCGGCGGGCTCTGTGCCGGCATGGCGTACACGATGGTCCGGGTCCTCGGCCAAAAGGGTGAGCGGGGACCGGTGATCGTTATGTTTTTCTCAGCCTTCTCGTGTCTCGTGACCCTGCCGTTTCTGATTTTCGACTACCATCCGATGAGCGGCCTGCAGATCCTGACACTGCTTTGCGCGGGGCTGTCCGCTGCCGGCGGCCAGTTTACCATCACGGCGGCCTACACCCATGCGCCGGCCAAAGAAGTGTCGGTCTACGACTACACCCAGATCATCTTCGCAGCTGCCCTGGGATTCATTTTCTTCAGCCAGATCCCGGACATCTTCAGCGTCATCGGCTACTGCATCATCGCCGGCGTCGCCGTGGCCATGTTCATTTACAACAAC
>CAMNNV010000078.1 GCA_946546075.1 uncultured Bacillota bacterium
GAGGGTCTGGGTCCCCAGCCCGATGACTTCCGGTGACTCACTGAACAGCCCCACGAGCCCCCGCGCACCTATGCCGTACACCGCCATCACCACGAGCTCGAAACATGTGGACACCCCGATACCTGCGATGATGATCTGCCGGAGCCTGTCGTGATCTTTTGCCCCGAAGCAGTAGCCTAGGATCGGCTGGCACCCTGCCGTCATCCCCTGATAGATGTACGTACCAAAAGACATCAGCTTCGAGCATATGCCCATGGCTGCAACAGCAAGACCGCCGTAGCCCGCCGCCAGATTATTGAGCACCACCATGGCCGCCGTGGTCATGAACTGCTCCAGGGTATGGGGGAATCCCACCCAGAGGATCTCCCGGAAAATGCCCACATCAAAACAAGGCCGCTTCAGCTCCGGCCTGATCAGCGTCCTGCCCGAAGCGTAGTACCAGATGAACATAACGGTCCCGATGCCATTTCCCAGCACCGTTGCAGCGGCCGCCCCTCGGATCCCCAGATGGAGTCCGAATATCATGATGGGGTCCAGAATGATATTCGCCACCGTTCCTGCCACGAGTCCGATCATGCTTGGCATGACAGAGCCTTCGCTCCTGAGAAGCTGCCCGAAGGTATAGCTGCCCATGATGCAAAAGGATCCCGCGAAAAGTATCATCACGTAATCTTTCGTAAATCCGAAGGTGGTCTCATCCGCCCCCAGGATGTCAACGATAGGCTTTGCGAAAATCATCCCGGCTGCACCGATGAGCACGCTCCCTGCAATCACCACTTCGAATCCCAAGGTGAGGGTCCTCTCCGCAGTATCCATCTCCCCGGCGCCGATGCACCTGGAGATGTATGAAGCCGCTCCCGATGCCACTATCGCCGAAAGAGCGATGAGGATCATCATCACAGGATACGCCAGGTTCGTGGCCGCCAGCTGGTAATCGTCATCCAGCATGCCGATAAAAAAGGTATCTGTTAAGTTGTATATCACCATGACCATCATGCCGGCCGTCACCGGCAGCCCCATCTTGAGGACCGCCTTGACCGGCTTTTCTTCTGCCATGGTATAGATCCGTCTGTCTTTCTCAGTCATGGAACTATTGTAACACAGGGAAACTCACTATGCGCCCGGTATGACGAAAAGTTCGTACTCCTTGCTCTCGTAGGACTCAAAGCCCGGGTTATAGATCGCGTCTTTGAGCTTCACCTTTTCGCCCGGCGGAAGATCTTTTTTGAGTGCGCCCGCGCCCCAGCAGTCCCGCAGATGTTTGTAGCCTTTCTGCAGCGCGACGACATACGCGCCCTCTGCGCGGATCACATCGCTTCCCGTGTTCGTCACCTTGAGATCGTAAGTATCCCGCTCTTTGTGGAACGCGGATACTTTGCCTGTTACGGCCGGAGGCGGATCCTCTGCCTCTTCTGCGCTGGTGATCCGGATGGTCCCCTGCCTGGACGGCGAATCATCCGGGATATACAAAAGGCCGTGCATCCATCCCGTCTCGCCTGCTCCTGCCCATCCAAAGGCTTCGAAGGTCCCGTCCAGCCCGGCGTTCTCCACGGTAAAATGGATGCTGCCTACTGCCACCCCCGAGTCGTTTCTTACCTTCATGAGCACGTGGACACCGCCGCTCTGGAAGCTCTTGTCCTGCTGGCTGTAGTTGATATCATGCTCCAAAACTTCGAGCTGCGCCGCAAGTTCTGCAGGAGTGACCGCTTCATCTGTCGCTGCTTCTGATGGTTCCTCTTCTGCTGCGCCTGCTTCATCCACCTCTTCCTCTTCGCTCACAGGCTCCTGCGCCACCTCCGCTTCCTCCGAAGCGAAGTGATGGGATATGCCCTCCGGCAGATATCTCATGATATCGATATCCAGCGCCTCCGCTGCCTGGGCGGCCGCCACCATCATGACCAGCGCCAGAAGGACCGGCAGAAATTTGCCTGATTTCTTCTCTTCTTCTATCGCCTGTTCGTTTTCTTCCGTTAATTCCTCTTCCGCAGGCACCTCCTGCATGATCCTTTCTTTCTTTTCTATGATCTCTCCTCTCCCGTCGCTGAATCGCGGGACAAAAGGGATCCTCTTCGTATCTTTATCCATACCGTCTCCTATCCTATGCCCTTTGGTAAATATTACCACAGCGAGACGGGTTTGTAAATATCTTCCATGTAGGTTGCGTCGGGACAATAGAAAAGACTGCCGGTGTTTCCGGCAGTCTGTATCTACTATTCCATTGTCATCAAGGTGCGTCTGTTGCATCTGTGTTGAACTCATCTTCGGTCTCATCGGTGATGCTGTCTGACTTGGCCTCCGCTTCTCTGGCTTCCTGTTCGTCAAGAGTCTGTTTGTTCTTGAGCTGCTCCGTTGCTTCTTCGAGAGCTGCGATCTTGATGTTGGCCTCGTCCAGTTTCTTCGTGTTCAGCAGATCTTTGTATTTATTTCCGATCTTATCCACCTGTTTGCCCAGTTTCTCGATCTTGTCCTTATCTGTGAGGCTGAGCTCATCGATGTTGATATCATTTATGCTGGCCTGGAGCTTACCTGCAGCCTTGACGCCATCGACATAATCCTTATACTGCTCGTTGATGTCTTTGTTCTCGAAAGATTCGAGATCCTGCAATGCTTTGAGATATTCATCGAGCTTACCGTTGTAGGACTCCATACTTGAGCGCAGGTTCAGATACTTCTCAAGTGTCTGGCTATCCTTATACTTCAGGTCGGAAAGCAGCATCTCTGCAGCTTCGAAATCCTTCGCTACGATGAGGTCTGTTGCGATCTCATAATTGGCCTTGTGGTTGAAGTGACCATTTACGAGATATCCTGCAGCGCATCCTATGATGAGAGCTATGCATACCAGAAGGAGCCACCAGTATTTCCTGTTTTTCTCCTTGCGGATATTCTTGGCTTCGCGCTTCTGTGCTTTCTCGACTCTCTTGTTGCCACGCCTCTCTTCTCTCTCGTTCAGCTTGGTATCGAGATACTCGAATTTATGGAGGGAACTCTGTCCCCTGCTCAATCTCTCTGCGCGTTCAGCTTCGATCCTCTCTCTTTCGCGCCTTGCTGCATCAGCGATACGTCTCTCTTCTTCAGCCAGTCGTTCCAGTCTCTTTTTATCCGATCCGAACATGTTTATTTCTCCTGTTCCTTAAGGGTTATTCTATTTCATATTTTATTACAAAATACATACCTTCGCAATAAAATCAAACCTCTATGGCTTCCAAAATATGTTTTGCGAAAACGCCCTGATCTTCCTCTGTGAGGTGACATCTGTCGTGAGCCAGCGCAAGGCCCCACGCAGCAGAATCCACGTAATCACATGTGAACTCAGATGCAAGAGCACGGAATCTTTCGTTCATTTCCCGGCAGGCCGCTTCAAGCTCCCGGGTCGCATCGATCACCGGCGGCCCGACGATGAGATACTTTTCGGCCGCATCCCAGCCCCGGACTGCTTTGAGAAATGTACGCATCCGCTCTTCCACCATGTCCGGCATCAGCGTTGCCTCGATATCATTCGACCCCATCATGATGATCATGAGATCGTAGTGATCCCTGAGCTGGTCCTGCAAAATCTGCAGCGGCCGCTTCACGTGCGGGATCTGTCTTCCCGGCATGGCGTGGACCGTCACATCGTGTCCGGCTTCCCCCAGGATGTCCGTCCAGACGCGGTCATATCTTCCGCCCCCAAAATAGCGGGGGTCCCATCCGTATGTATTGGAATCTCCATAGCAAAGTATCTTCATATCAGCCACGTCCCATCTCGCCGCGGATCGATCTTGCCATCTCCTGCCGTACCTGATCGCTGGTCAGCCCCAGACTGAACAGATAGTACAGCTTCGTGACCGCAGCTTCCGGCGTCAGATCCAGTCCCGATACAGCTCCCGCCTTCACCAGCGGTGCGCTCGCTTCATAGGCTCCCAGTATGACGGACCCGCGCATGCACTGGGTACATACGACGATGATCGTCCCGTTCTCCGCCGCTTTGCGTCCGACCTGTATGAGACCTTCTGACTCTGTCGGGATATTGCCAGCACCGAAGGCTTCAAGCACGAGACCTTTGAGCTTGCTCGTCAGGATGCCGTCGAACAGATCGTATTGGATGCCCGGGAACATTTTGAGGACCGCCACCTGCACATCTTCTGTGAACTCTCTAACATGGAACTTCTCCCCCAGCTCCGGACGGCGTATCAGGTGCGTGTTGTACTTGATGTCGATATCCGCCTCAGCAAGTGGCGGCAGATTCGGCGATTCGAATGCGATCAGCTGATCGGATGACGCTTTCGTCGTCCTGTTGCCGCGGAACAGTTTTGCGCCGAAGAACAGGCACACTTCCGGGCACTTGCCCGCCGCTGCGATGAGGCAGCTTGTGATCAGATTCTCTCTGGCATCGCTGCGCACCCTGAAAAGCGGGATCTGCGATCCTGTCAGTATCACTGGTTTTCCCAGGTTCTCGAACATGAAACTGAGGGCCGATGCCGTGTAGGCCATGGTATCCGTGCCGTGAAGGATGACGAATCCGTCAAACTCGTTGTAGTTCTCGGCGACGATCTTCGCGATCATATTCCATTCCTTGATGGACACATTTGACGAGTCGAGAAGCTCCGGAAGTTCGATGAGTTCCCACGCAGGGAAATCCTCCGATCCTTCAGCAGGACCCAGCACCTTCGGAAGCACGCTGCTCATATAATCTTTGTTCGTGGCATATCCGTCTTCTGACGGGAGCATCCCTATGGTGCCTCCCGTATTGATAATGCAAACTTTTCTGTCCATATCGATTCCCTTCTGCTATATCAGATTGCTGAATATCTTCCTGCAGTCCTCCACATCGAACGGCACATAGTTGTTGCCCAGCAGCCTCTGCTGATTCTCGATAGTGGACCGGGCGAACGTGTCTATCTGTTCTTCGCTCATGCCGTACTCACGCAAAGGTTTCTTCTCCAGGATCTTTCCGAGGAACACATCGAGAGCGTCGTATACTTCCTCCTCGCCGCATTCCAGGACTTCCTGCAGGATGGCATTGAGCTTCCTTATCTTGCCTTCCGGCTGCTTCTCCATGTAAAGCTTGAAGACTTCCGTAAAGCAGATAAAGTTCGCTTCCCCATGAGGTATATGAAAAGCGCCGCCGTGTGCATAAGATAGAGCGTGTACGGCTCCGCACCCTGCGTTGCCGAATGCAATGCCCGCATAATTTGCGGCGATGCAGAAGTCTTTCAGCAGATCCTCTCTGTTTGGCGCGGTATTGCCGCCCCTTTGTATGATCTTCTTATATCCCTCCATGATCATGCGGATCGCCTGCACCGAGTACATCTCGGTGAACGGTGATGCCTTCGGAGAGAGGAAGGATTCCACTGCGTGGATCAGCGCGTCTACAGAAGACGTCGCGAAGACTTTGTCCGGCAGGCCCTTGAGGGATTCCGGTATGAGGACGGCCGCATCGCCGTACGTCTGCTCATCGGCGATCCCTTTCTTGAGATCGAGGGATGGTATGGATGCGACTGCCACGTTGGTGACTTCCGATCCCGTACCGCACGTCGTAGGGACGAGCACCAGCTTCCTGATGCGCTCCGGAGCGACTTTCCCCGTGTAGAGATCGGCCACCTTGTCCGGTATGCGGCACGCCAGTACCTTTGCGCAATCGATGATCGTGCCTCCGCCAAATGCGATGATCCTGTCGTATTCGTAGTTGTCCATCTCTGCCTTCATGGCGTCCATCATCTCATCTGTAGGTTCACCGGCTCCGTATTTTTCCTGATATACCACCGGCAGATCCAGTCCCAAAGGTTTCACGTAGGGCTCGTACATCCAGGCGTTCGTTATGAGGATGTCACCCTTACCGAGTCGGAATTCTCCTGCGAACTGAGCGAACGTATCATAATAATAAATGTCGGGTACTAGTTTGAGTGCAAGCATCGCGCACCTCCTTCAATATCTGTTTTCGTCTTCTTCGCGATATTTGATTTCTTCAGGGATGCCAAAACCCTCGTCGTTTTCATCCCATACGTACAGGGCGCAGTTGGCCACGTATTTTGACCAGTAGCTGCCCTTCGAGTCGGGACTCAGATGTTCCAGCGCACCTTTCATGGCGATGGCATGGGTGGAAATGAGCACGTTCCGCTCGCCAGCCCCCTCACCTTTGATGCTGTCCACGAAATCTCCCATTCGCGCCTGCACCTCATCCAGAGGCTCCATGCCTTCCGGTGCCGGTTCATTCACAAAATCAGAGAAAAACCGCAGGATTTCCTTCGGCGGCTTCTCCAGCGTCATTCCCTCGTAAGGACCGTAATCCATTTCGATGATGCGCTCGTCGATCACCGGCTCTACAGCGCCTCCCGTGACGATC
>CAMNNV010000079.1 GCA_946546075.1 uncultured Bacillota bacterium
TTCGGGTACAGATCCAGAAGCTTCTGCGGGAGGTTTGTCTTTTGTGTTGCCATCTACTTACCTCCTCCCGTCACAGCCTTCAGATCCAGCTCATAAACGACCGTGCTTTCTTCGCTTTCTCTGACCGTAATAACGAACTCATCGAGAAGTCCCTTTTTCTCTTTTGTCACCACGGCAGTATAGGCCGCCGCGGATCTCGATACAGGCTCCATCGAGCTTCCCAGGTAGAGGGTCAGTGAATCGTCTCCCGTTTCATAGGAAGATTTTTCTCCCAAAAGAGCCCCGGTTTTCGCAAGATCCCCTTTCTTCGCCTTCAAAGTCTCCGCGATGGACGTGGTCTTCACCACTGCCTTTCCCAAAGCTTCCGCGTCTTTCGCTTCGTCGTAGGCTTTCACGAACATGTAGGTGCATGTAACGGCAGCGAAAATGAAGAAGGCCAGCAGTATGAGAAGTTCCGTACGAAGAAGTGTTTTTCTTGACGTATCAGTCATTTGTCCCACCTCCCGCAAGATGCAGATTCATCGTAGATGAAGCGTTCCCCTTTTCTGTCATAGTGACCTGAAGGAGGTCGCCGCCTACGATCTCAAAGTCTGCTGATTTCATCTCCATGATATCCTGTCCGTCCTGTGCAGAAACCTTGCTGTCCTTTGCAACCGTGATTTCTTTCAGAGAGCACTCATAGACATAGAACCACGTCTCCATGTCCTTGCCTTCGGAGACGGACCCCATGACGAGAGCCGGCGCACCGGCATCGATATCCTTGATCTGGATCTTGGACTTGTCCTCGCACTGGCGCACTTTCTCAGCAAAATAAAGGGAGGCATCGTCAAGAGCCTGCCCCCTTGCATCGGAAGCAGCGGTCTTATAGATGTTCACCCCAAGAAGGGACAGCGTCACCGCACCCAGCACGAAAAACGCCGCCACAAAAAGTATGAGAATGTTGTTTGCCCTGTGCGTATTCCTATCCATAGATCCTCGAATCATTGCGATAATACTTCAGAATAATTTTACCAAGAAATGGTGCATGTAGCAAGGTGCGGTCCTTCCCGGGCGCCGTAAATAGGGAAATCTGACCAGGACGAGATCCGCCCACTCTCCACAATTCCAACACATGCGCTTTATAAAGTGTGCTATAATTGTTCCATGAGCAAAGTCAGAAGAAGTACGGAATTCAAGAATAACAGCCGTGTCATCGACATGGATGAGGCCAGAGAGAAGAGGCAGGCGAAGCGCAAGGCCCAGAGGGATGCCAGGAAGAAGCGTGAAGCGGCCAAGATCAAAGAGCCTCCAACAAGAGGTAAGCGCGCTATACGCCGGAAGAGGAACAGGACCCGGCTCATGGCAGCGCTTGTTATTGTTGCTGTTTTTGCGGTACTGGCAGGATCCGGTGTCCACGTGATCTCGCTGCTCAAAGAACGCCACCAGCTCGACAAGCAGCACGAAGCTCTTTTGCAGCAAAAGGCGGAGCTCGAGAAGAAGCTGGAGGGAGCAGAAGACAAGCAGGCTTTGGAGGATGCGGCAAGGCAGGAACTGAGGCTGATCAAACCGGGAGAGACTTTGTATATGTTCCCTGCAGATTTTGGGCAGGACAAAGAGGATGAATGACAGACTTTGAGGATGTAATGAAGATAAAAGAAATAATCGTAGTAGAAGGACGCGATGATACGGCAGCGGTGAAGCGTGCGGTGGATGCCGTGACGATAGAGACGCACGGATACGGCATTTCCAGGAGCACATGGGAGCTCATCGAAGAGGCCGCAGAGGGCCCCGGGATCATCGTATTTACAGACCCGGATCATGCGGGAGAGCAGATCCGCAGAAGGATCATGAAGAAGTATCCCGACGCCAAGGAAGCGTTTCTCGACAGGACGGACGCCACCAAGAAGGGCGACATCGGGATCGAGAACGCAGAGCCGGAAGCCATCCGGGACGCCCTGGTGAAGGCGCACTGCACCAGCAGCGAAGAGACAGGGACCCAGGTAAGCCTGGAGCAGCTCACGAGAGCAGGGCTTGCAGGAGGACCGGGTTCTGCAGAGAAGAGAGCGGCCGTCGGCAAGAAGCTGGGCATCGGCTACGCCAACAGCAAGACTTTCCTGGCCAGACTCAACCGGTTCGGGATCACAGCTGAGCAGCTGGAGGCTGCTTTGGAGAACAAGGAATAAATGGATCTACATTCGAAATCAACGATAGAAGCCATCAAGGCAGAACATAATTTCAGACTCAGCAAGAGCCTGGGACAGAATTTCATCACAGACAGGGGCGTCATCGAGGACATCGTAGCAGGATGCGATATCGGCCCGGATGATCTGGTGATCGAGATCGGACCCGGGATCGGTGTGCTTACAGATGCTGCGGCAGAGCAGGCATCCCAGGTGGTCGCCATCGAGATCGACGACAAACTCATCCCGATCCTTTCGCAGACCCTTGCACACAGAGACAACGTGAGGATCGTCCACAGCGACGTGCTGAAGACGGACATCAATGAGATCATAAGAGAAGAGAGAGAGGCAGGAACCTTTGGGGGAAATGTGAAGATCCTCGGCAACCTGCCGTATTACATAACGACGCCAATCATCATGAAACTTCTCGAGGACGGCGTAGAGGCAGAGAGCATCACCATCATGATGCAAAAGGAGGTCGCTGACAGGATCAAGGCGGCTCCCGGCTCAAAGACCTACGGTGCCCTCAGTGTGGCGGTGCAGTATTACTGCGAGATCGAGCTGGTCACTTCCGTTCCAAAGGAAGTGTTCGTGCCGAGACCGAAGGTGGATTCTTCGGTGCTCAAGCTCACCCTCAGAGAAGAAAAGCCCGTCAGCGTACAGGACGAGAAGGTGTTTTTCGCCTGCGTCAGAGGTGGGTTCGGACAGAGAAGAAAGACGCTGCTGAATTCCATCACCGGTGTATGCGGACTTACGAAAAGTGATGCCAGAGGCGTTCTTGAAGCCGCGGGTATAGACCCCGTCAGACGTGCGGAGACTCTCGACATGGAGGAGTTCGCCCGCATAGCGAATGCTGTATATGAGCAGGAGACTGATAATAATGGATAGATTCAAAGAATTCTGGCAGAAATTCAGACGGTTTTCCGGAAGATATATCGTGATGCTCGTGATCGGAGCCATCGGCCTGGACATCATCATAGAGGTCCTGGCAAGGCACTCCCTGATCCAGAGCCTCGTTTTCGTGTTCGGACATCCACTCGTAGCGATCTGTAACATATCGCTGATATTCGCGGTGCTTTCCCTTTCGCTGCTATTCAAAAAAAGGGTGTTCGCGGCGTCGATCATATCTCTGATCTGGCTGCTTCTGGGAATCATAAATGGTGTCATACTCATGAACCGAATGACACCGTTCACCACGAAGGACCTGGATAACCTCAAGGACGGATGGTCCCTGATCAGCAATTATTTCTCCATCAAGACACTGATCTTCGTGATCGTAGGCGTTCTGGCTGCGGCAGCTCTCGGATGGTTCCTCCACAAGAAGAGCCCGAGGATGTCCCAGAACCCGAACTACAAGAAGGTGGCATGTGCTATCGCCATTTCCATCGCCATGTCCTTTGCACTGATCCAGGGCGGCATGAGGACCGGCGTTCTGGACACATTCTTCTACAGCCTTCCGTCAGCGTATGCTGAGAACGGCGTGCCGTACTGCTTCGTCATCACGGCCGTAGAATCCGGTGTCGATAAGCCGAGAGATTATTCGGATAAGTCCATCACCAGCATCTTCAAAGACGGAGAGATGGGCAAAGATAAGATCTATACTCCTGGCAAGGATGATAACAAGGATGTAGCCAGCAAACCGAACATCGTATTCCTGCAGCTGGAATCATATATAGATCCGACGCTTGTCAAATCTGTAGAATTCAACAAGGATCCCATGCCGAATTACAGGAAACTGCTCAAGGAATACTCATCGGGATACCTTACTGTGCCGGCTTGCGGAGCAGGTACGGCCAACGTGGAATTCGAAGTCATGACGGGCATGAGCGTCAAGAATTTCGGACCGGGCGAATACCCGTATAAGACGATCTTAAAAGAGAACACGGTGGAATGTGCACCATTCGATATGAAGCAGCTGGGATATAAGTCCCACGCCATACATAACCACAGAGGCGCCTTCTATTTCAGGAACAAGGTCTTCGCCAACATGGGATTTGACACATTCACCTGTCTGGAATACATGAACGACGTGATCAAGACTCCGAAGAACTGGGCGAAGGATGCCATCCTGACGAGCCAGATCATGGACGCCCTCAAGAGCACGAAGGGCAAAGATTACATCTATACGATATCCGTACAGGGTCACGGCAGGTATCCGACAGAACAGGTTCTGGACGATCCTGAGATCAAGGTCACCAATTATACGACAGAGGAACAGCGCTGGGCGTACGAATACTATGCCAACCAGGTCTACGAGATGGATCAGTTCGTCAAAGATCTCACGGACACCCTTTCCAAGTACGATGAAGACGTAGTGCTCGTGATGTACGGAGACCACCTGCCGGCTCTCGATATGACAGAGCAGGAAATGAAGAACGGGTCCCTTTACCAGACCCAGTACATCATCTGGGACAACTTCGATATGCCGATAGAACACAAGGACCTTATGGCATACCAGCTCAATGCGGAAGTCATGTCGCGACTGGGCATATCCGTGGGAGTCATGAACAAGTTCCATCAGGACAATTCCTATTCTGAGACGTATCTCGACGATATGAAGGCCCTCACATACGATATGCTCTACGGAGACAAATACATCTATGGAGGCAAAAGCCCATTCAAAACAACGAACATGAAGATGGGTATCCACGAGATCAAGATCGACGAAGTCGTACAGATCGGCGATAAACTTTACATCAAGGGGCAGAACTTCACAGAGTTCAGCAAGATCTCCCTCAACGGAGAAGCCCTCAAGACAGTATATCTGAGTCCTACACTTCTGCAGCTGAACGAAGAAGTGAATCCGGAAGACGCATCAAAGATGAAAGTCAGCCAGGTAGAGAAGAACAAAGAGATACTAAGCACCACAGAATAACTTATCCGCCGGCCTTCATGGCCGGCATTGTTTAAGGAGCAGGTTATGTTTCGCAAGGTCAAAGTACCACAGATAGAAAATGAAAGAATCCTATTGCGCAGCTGGACGAGAAAGGATGCTCCGGACCTCTACGAATATGCAAAGGATCCGAGAGTCGGGCCTGCCGCAGGGTGGGCGCCCCACAGAAGTGTGGGAGATTCCAGGCTCATCATAGAAGATGTATATCTGCAGAGGATGGACTGGGCCATCGTCGATAAGGCCACAGGCAAGGCAATCGGGAATATCGGCTTCGACGAGGATGTCATACGGCGCAGGATCAACAGCAAAGAACTGGGGTATTCTCTTTCCCGCGAATACTGGGGGCAGGGGATCGTTACGGAAGCGGTAGAGCTTCTCAAGGATTATGCCTTCCGGACCATGGGACTGGAATGCATCACCCTCAGGATCGAAGATAACAACATCGCGAGCAGAAGAGTAGCGGAGAAGTGCGGGTTCCACTTCGAAGGCATACTGAGGTATTCCTATAAGAGGTACGACCTTCGCATATCCGACATGGCATGTTACTCCCTGCTGGCAGCAGACTATTATGAAGAGAAGTGAGAAGATGGGCAAGAAAAAGGATAAAAAAATAGAAAAAACCAACGCGGTCCGGATGGTGGAAGCGGCAGGGGTGGACTATGTGATGAGGACCCAGGATCTGTCGGACGGATTCACCAGCGGGCTTGAGATCGCGAAGATGCAGGGGCAGGACCCGGCACAGGTCTTCAAGACTCTGGTGACGGAGAGCAGCAAGGGCGAACACTTCGTATGCGTGATCCCGGTGGACAGAGAACTGGAACTCAAGAAAGCCGCGAAACATTTTGGAGTCAAAAAACTGGATATGATGCTGTCGCGAAAACTTCTGGAGACGACGGGATACATCCACGGAGGGTGTTCTCCTGTCGGCATGAAGAAACCCTTCCCGACAGTGATAGACTCGTCTGCGGAGAATTTCGAGACCATCATGGTCAGCGGCGGAAGAGTGGGACTGCAGATGGAACTGAAGCTAAAAGATCTCCTGGAGATCACCGGCGCTTCTTTGGGAGATGTGACGAAGTAGCGGTTAGTTGTGGATTTCGGTGGCCCTTCATGGTAAAATAGCAGTACACTCTCTGTTATTGGCAAAGAAGAAAGAACAGGAAAAATGTTGCAGAAACTTAAGAAACACAAGAAACTGAGTATCC
>CAMNNV010000080.1 GCA_946546075.1 uncultured Bacillota bacterium
TCCTGTTCTTCGCAAGGGACGTGCGCGGCGGCCTCGGTGAGCGGCGTGTTTTCAGGGTCATCATGAAGTGGCTGGCGGGATTCAACAGAGATTCTGCCGCAAAGAACATCGCGAACATCTCCGAGTACGGCAGATACGACGATATCCTGGAGCTTCTCGATACGGACTGCAAAGACGACGTCATCGAGATCATCCGTGCGCAGCTCACAAAAGACATGGAGGCCCTCGAAAGTGAGGGAAGGGTATCCCTTCTGGCCAAGTGGCTCCCATCTGTCAACGCATCAAGCAGAGAGACCGTAAGACGTGCAAAGGCCATCGCGCGCGGTCTCGATATGGACGATGCTTCCTACCGTAAGACGCTGAGCCGCCTGAGGGCTGCCATAAAAATAATCGAAAACAACCTCCGAGAAAAGGATTATTCCTTCGATTACTCCAAGCAGCCGTCAAAGGCCTTGTTCAAGTACAGAGCCGCTTTCTTCAGAAACGACCATGACCGTTACATGGAGTTTCTCGAAGGCGTCAGAAAAGGCGAAGTCGAGATGAACACCGGCACTCTCATGCCTTATGATATCATCGCACCGGTGATCGGCTGGGAATACTGCGGATGCAGGAACGGCAAAGTATCTCTCGATGCAGACACTCGCAAAGCCATGGACGTTACCTGGAATGCACTGGAAGACTTCACGGATGGGAGAAACGCTCTCGCCGTCATCGACGGGTCCGGTTCCATGTACGGATACGGCACACCGATGCCGGCCGCCGTCGCCATTTCCCTGGGTCTGTATTTTGCAGAGCGCAATACGGGAAGATTCAAAGACCACTTCATCACATTCTCCAGGAAACCGAAACTGGTGGAGGTAAAGGGACGCGACATCGCCGAAAAAGTCATCTACTGCGAAGGTTTTAATGAAATCGCGAACACGGACATCGAGAAGGTTTTCCGTCTCATCCTGGATGCGGCGGTAAGAGACAACTTGCCGCAGAGCGAACTTCCGGAAACTTTGTATATCATATCGGATATGGAATTCGACTGGTGTACAGACAATGCCGGGAGCACAAACTTTGAGAACGCAAAACGTATGTTCGCATCCCATGGGTACAGATTGCCGCAGGTGGTATTCTGGAATGTCCAGAGCAGGAACAGTCAGGTTCCTGTGACCAGGAACGAACAGGGCGTCATCCTGGTCTCCGGGTTCACACCGAGACTCTTTGAGATGGTGACCTCCGGAAACTGCGACCCATACTCGTTTATGATGGAAATCCTGAGCAGCGACAGGTATAAGAATATCGCTGCATGATCACAGAGACGCTTACAGCAAATGAGATCTTTGCATTGGCTCACCGGAGAGCACCTGACTAATAATCAGGCTGTCGCAGGTTCGAATCCTGCATGCGTTTTTCATGCGTCTCGTTTATAAAGGGGTTTATCATGATAGAAATCAGAGGAAGATACAATACAGCGATATGCTACACACCGGCTCTCGAGAAGACTTCCGAGGGCCAGATCCGCGCTGTGTGTGACCAGGAATGTTTTGCAGGCTCCAAGATCCGCATCATGCCCGACGTGCACGCCGGCATGGGATGCACCATCGGCACGACCATGACGATCACGGACAAAGTAGTCCCGGGAATGGTCGGTGTAGACATCGGCTGCGGTATGGAGACGGTAAAGCTTGCAGAGCGCGAGATCGACTTTGCACAGCTGGATGAGGTCATCAGAAGAAACATTCCAAGCGGCCGTGATATCAGAAGCAAGGAGCACGAGCTGAACGATCTGATCAATCTGGAGCAGCTCTGCTGCGCAGAGGATGTGGATCTTATCAGGGCCCGCAGGAGCATCGGCACTTTGGGCGGCGGAAACCACTTCATCGAGGTGGACAGAAATGAAGCCGGAGAACTGTTTCTCGTGGTCCATTCCGGCAGCAGACATCTGGGAAACCAGGTGGCCAGATACTACCAGGAGGAAGGTTTCAATGCCCTTTGCGGATCTGCCAGATTCCAGATCGAGGAAGTGATCCGCACACTCAAGGAGCAGGATCGCACGAAGGAAATCGAGAAAACTTTGAAGGAGCTTCGTAAGCAGCGCGCTATGGAGACACCTGTTCCGAAGGCTCTCGCTTATGTCGAAGGATGTCTCTTCGAGGAGTACATCCACGACATGAAGATCGTACAGCACTTTGCGATGCTCAACAGAAAAGCCATCACGGATGTGATCATGACGAACATGGGTCTGACGAAGACCGAAGAGTTCACCACGATCCACAACTACATCGATACCGACAACATGATCCTGCGCAAAGGCGCCGTGTCTGCGCAGAGAGGCGAAAAGCTTCTCATCCCGATCAATATGAGAGACGGCAGCCTCATCTGCATCGGTAAGGGAAATCCGGAGTGGAACTATTCGGCTCCCCACGGAGCAGGAAGGTTGTTCTCCAGAAAGGAAGCCTTTGATAACCTTTCTATGGCGGACTACCAGCGTGAGATGTCCGGGATCTTCACCACGAGTGTGAACAGAAGAACGCTGGACGAAGCACCGATGGCTTATAAGCCGATCGATGAGATCGTAGGGCAGATAGGGGAGACGGCCGAGATCGTAGAACGGATCAGGCCAGTGTACAACTTCAAAGCAGCGGAATAGCTTGAAAAGACTGGGGTTTGAGACTTCAGTCTTTTTGTTCGAAAGAAAAAAGAACAAATGTTTACAAAAGTTATTGACAAAGAACATACATTCTTCTATAATGAGAACATCAAGAACAAATGTTCACAGGGCAGGTGATATGCCCATATGGAAGGAGCATTGACATGAGAACGAACAATAAACATACGGGCCGCAGAGTCCATAAGAGATACAGGATCAAATCAAACTTCAGATTTATCACGTCACTGGTGATCGCATTATGCATGATCATCGGCACTGGATATTTCATCATGGGATTTGGAGATTCCACAGCGCTTACTGAGCATGAGAATCAGATCGAGTACGTTGATAATGGCGAGACTTTATGGTCCATCGCGAATAACTATAAGTCTGAGGACACGGATGTCAGAGAAGCCATCTATATGATCTGTCAGGCCAACGATATTTCAGCAGATCAGCTCCAGAGCGGCATGAAACTGGTGATCCCATATAATCTTTAATTTGACGCTTAAATACGGTCGACCCATTTATCCACTTTATAAAAAAAGTCGCCTTAAAACGGAAATTAGAGCCTCGTTTTTTCGACGATTTTCAGCAGAATACCAGGGAGCATCCACAGAGCAGATCTGAGTATAAGAGATGAACGATAAATGGGAAAATGACGTATAAGACAGTATGAAAGACCATAAATAATCAACAAGCCTCAGTTATAGGAATAATTCATAAGACAAGCATGAGCATCCTATAAACAAAGAGCACAATAGAACAGCAAACCACGAAGCCTCCGTTAAAAATTACTTCCCCTAAAGTAAAACGTACCCCCGGAGGCTTTTTCCATTACAGACTCAAGAGGTACCTCGGGGCGGTCCGGGGGACTTCGGGGGACCTATTTCGAGGGAAACACCCCCATCTCTTCCCAAAATTATGATTATAGGAATAGTTACATCAAATTCAAACAGCACCCTTTCCAAATAAAGATCCCGACGGATTTCTCCATCGGGATTTGTTTTATCGCAATTGTTTAGATGACTACTCACTCTTCGGTTCGAAGATCATCTTCATGTTCATGTCTGTATAGTCCAGAACAAGTTTTTCTTCTGCCACCGTGAAGTTCATTGTCTTCTCGGATGAATCGGATATCGTGTATGTTCCGTCTTCACCCTTTGTTACTGTTCCCTGACCATCATTACCGTTGAATGTGAATGTTGCGGATCCATCTTCATTGATAACGAATACCGGCATTTTATCCATTGCAGTTTTCAGATCGTCTGCAGTAAGTGTATATCCATTATACTCGGCTCCTGTCATTTCCCATGTTCCTACTGCCTCGTCCCCTGCCAGTGGATTTGATGCTCCGCATGAACCGAGGAACATTGCCATGATCAGCACGATACCTGCTATCAGTGAAATCTTGCTTATCTTCTTCATATGTATCTCCTTATCGTATCAATATCAATTATTTTACAGAAAAATTATAACACACTGAGCCCGTTAGCATCAAGATAACTCTGGAGTATAATGACGGCTGCCTGGCGGTCCACGATCTTCTTTCGCTGTTTGCGCGTCATCTCAGCTTCCTTCATGGCTCTCTCAGCGATCACCGTGGTGAATCTCTCGTCGTAGAATTCGATCTTTACCTTCGAAAGCCCCGTGCTCCGCATCTTGTTCTCCAGCATCGTCTTGAATTCATATACTTTTTCGGTCTGCGGGCTGTCGCTGCCATCCAGTCGGATATTGAGGCCGATGACGACCGTATCGCAGTCGTATTCTCTGATATAATCGATGACTTTGCCTGTATCCTTACGGATCCCCACCCTCTCGATGGTCGTTACAGGCTGAGCCGTGATATTCAGCGGATCGCTTATGGCGACACCTATCGTCTTGTCACCTACGTCAAGTCCTATCTTTCTCATGTTTCTCCTCTTTATTGGTGCAAAAAAGGCGGACAACCGTCCGCCTTGATGTTTGATCGTAAACAGTATAACCTACTTACCGAGATATGCTCTGATAAGTTCTTCAACCAGATCATCACGTTCTATACGTCCCATAATGTTTCTGGCATTGTTGTGGCTGGTTATATACGAAGGGTCCCCGGATAAAATGTATCCTACCATCTGATCAATAGCATTGTAACCTCTCTCTTCGAGAGCATCGTAAACTATACTCAGGATCTCTTCGATAGTTCTCTGTTCCAGTCGATCAAAGTTGTCGTACATTCTGGTCTGTCTATCCATTATGTTACCTCCGTTCTACCAACCATTCTAACACAGAACTGATGGTATTTTCAACCAAATACATGGAAGTTTTGTAATAATTCCCATTCCATTTTCTTTGCAACGATCTTAGCCGAGAAGTTCTGCAGCTTTTGCGAATGCATCGCCGATTTTTGATGCATCTTTTGCGCCTGCCTGAGCCATGTCGGCCTTACCGCCGCCACCGCCGCCTGCTGCAGCTGCGATCTCTTTGATCATCTTACCTGCGTGGAGTCCCTTCTCAACGAGGTCGTCTGTGAGAGATACCAGGAACGTTACCTTAGGTCCGTTCACCGTAGCGAATACCATGCATACGCCCTTGTTCTCTGCCTTGATCTCGTCTGACAGGCTTCTCAGATCGTTGATGTTGTAGTCTTCGAATTCCTTCGTGATGAGCTTCACATCGCCGATGGTCTGTGCTTCATCTACGAGGCTTCCAAGACCCTTGCTCATCTCAGCCTTCTTCAGATCATCGATCTCTTTGCCCAGCTTCTTGACGTCGTCCATCAGTGACTTGGACTTCTCCGTGATATTATTTCTCGATGCCTTGAGTGCTGCTGCCGTATCAAGGATCTGCTTCTCATCTTCATTGAATCTCTTGAGTATTCCCTGTCCTGTGACAGCTTCGATTCTTCTGACGCCGGATGCTACGCCGGATTCGGAAACGATCTTGAATGCTCCCACCTGACCGGAGTTCTTGACGTGAGTACCGCCGCAGAACTCGACGCTGTAATCGCCGACATGGACGACTCTTACGAAGTCGCCGTATTTCTCATCGAAGAGTGCCATAGCGCCCTCTTCCTGCGCTTCCGCGATCGGCATGACCTTTGTTTCAACATTGATGAACTCTGCGATCTTCTCGTTGACAATATCTTCCACCTGCTTCAGTTCTTCCGGAGTGACGGCCTGATAGTGGTTGAAGTCGAATCTCAAAGAGTCCGCGGTTACGGATGATCCGGCCTGCTTGACGTGATCGCCCAGTACCATACGAAGTGCAGCGTGCATCATATGCGTTGCCGTGTGGTTGGAAGCCGTGAGGTTTCTCTTTGTGAGATCTACCGTCGTTGTAACAGTATCCCCTGTCTTCACGGTGCCCTGTGCGACCTTTGCATGATGGGAGAACACACCGTTGGACTTCGTGACCTTCTCGACATTGATGAGAAGTCCATCTGCCGTCATAACACCTGTATCTGCAGCCTGTCCGCCGCTCTCAGCGTAGAAAGAAGTCCTGTCGAGGATCAGGTCGATTTCTTCGCCTTCTGATGCCTCATCGACCAGCTGTCCGTCCTTCATGATGGCCAGGACCTTACCGTCGCTTACCGTGCCATCGTAT
>CAMNNV010000081.1 GCA_946546075.1 uncultured Bacillota bacterium
GAGAAGCTCCAGGTAAACGATGCAGCATTCCACTTTGAGCCGGAGACTTCAACGGCTCTGGGATACGGATTCCGATGCGGTTTCCTCGGACTGCTCCACATGGAGATCATCGTAGAGCGTCTCGAGCGCGAGTTCGATCTTGCCGTTGTGACCACATCCCCGAGCGTAATCTACAAAGTGGTCCTGGTGGATGGCACAGAGATGATGGTACAGAACCCGTCGAACCTTCCGGATCCGACGATGATCGACCATATCGAAGAACCTATGGTCAAGGCCGACATCATGGTCCCGAAGGAATACGTAGGAAATATCATGGAGCTCTGTCAGGACAGACGAGGCACCATGACTCACATGGAATATATCACGGAGACGAGGGTGAACCTCCACTACGAGATGCCCCTCAACGAAGTCATTTACGATTTCTTTGATGCATTGAAATCAAAAACGAGAGGCTACGGTTCGCTGGATTACGAGTTCATCCGCTACCAGCCATCGAAGGTCATCAAGCTCGATGTGCTCCTGAACAAGGAGCTCGTAGACGCATTCAGCATGATCGTACACGAGTCAAAAGCATACGCCAGAGGAAGGTTCGTATGCCAGAAGCTCAAAGAAGTCATCCCTATGCACCAGTTCGAGGTGCCGATCCAGGCTGCTATCGGACAGAAAGTCATAGCCAGAGAAACGGTCAAAGCATACAGAAAAGACGTATTAGCCAAGTGCTACGGCGGCGATATCACAAGAAAAAAGAAACTCCTGGAAAAACAAAAGGAAGGAAAGAAGAGGATGCGCCAGTTCGGTACGGTCGAAGTACCACAGGAGGCATTCACTGCGGTTCTCAAGTATGATGACAACAAGTAATCTCGGTCTCTATCTTCATATACCGTTTTGTGAGAGAAAATGCAGATACTGCGACTTTCTCTCTTTTCCCTATGCCCAGACGCAGATCCTGAGCGAATATGCGATGGCTCTGAGGGAAGAGGTCATGATACAAAGCGAAGCGTGGCCTTACAGACTGGTAGATACCATCTACATCGGCGGCGGCACACCATCGCTTCTTTCTCCGGAGGACGTGGCGATGCTTCTGGACTCCATACGAGAGAATTTCCACGTATCGCTGGATCCCGAGATCACTTTGGAAGCCAATCCGAATTCCGTAACCGAAGAGAAACTCAGAGGATACCGGCAGGCAGGCGTCAACAGGCTGAGCCTCGGCGTTCAGTCCTTTGACAATGAAGTCCTGAGGTTTCTGGGAAGGCTCCACGATAAGAACCAGGCGATGAATGCGTATCAGAAGGCGAAGCGCGCAGGATTCGACAACATCAATCTGGACCTCATGTTCGGCATACCGGGCCAGAGCATGAAAAAATGGACCGATACGGTCCGTCAGGCAACGTTCCTGAGACCGCAGCACATTTCGCTGTACAGCCTTTCCATCGAGGAGGGCACACCGCTCTATGAGAGCCTCAAGAAGCATGAATTCTTAGAGACACCGTCTGCCATCGACAGGGAGATGTATCATGAGGCCCTGAAGATGATGAGGCAGGCTGGATATAATCATTACGAGATATCGAATGCAGCACTCTCCGGTAAAGAGGGGCGCCACAACATGAAATACTGGTCCTACATGGAGTATCTCGGTCTGGGACTTGGAGCAAGCTCTTTCATCCACGACAGCAGATACAAGAACGTAGACAGCATGATCGACTATCTCAAATGCATCAAATCCCATACGGCACCGATCGACGCGGGAAGTGTAGAAAACTACACAATAAGGGAAGAGATGGGGATCTACATATTCACAGGGCTCAGAAGAGCCGGCGGGATCAGCCTCGAGCATTTCAGAAAGTGTTTTGACAGAGAACTGTTCGATGTCTTCAGCTATGATGTGGTCAAGAAAAACAAAGGCCTGCTGATCCACAACGGAGACAGGTTATATCTCACGGAGTACGGTATGGATGTATCGAACAGAATCTTGTCGGAGTTTGTATGATGGATAAGAAATATATACTTGCCATGGATCAGGGCACCACGAGCAGCAGGTGCATCATATACGATAAACAGGGCAAACAGATCAGTACAGCCCAGAAGGAATACAGACAGATCTTCCCGAAGTCCGGATGGGTAGAACATGACCCTATGGACATATGGGAGACGCAGCTCGAGGTGTCACAGCAGGCCATGAAGCAGGCAGGCCTTACGGCGGAGGACATCGAGGCGATAGGGATCACGAACCAGAGAGAGACCACCATCGTCTGGGATAAGGAAACGGGCAAACCTGTATATAACGCCATCGTATGGCAGTGCAGGAGGACGGCGGACTTCTGTGATGAGCTGACGTCCCGGGGGATCCTCGACGATATCAAACAGAAGACGGGTCTTCTCATCGACCCTTACTTCTCGGGTACCAAGCTGAGATGGATACTAAAGAATGTAGAGGGTGCAGAGAGCATGGCCAGAGAAGGCAGGCTCCTTTTCGGGACCGTCGAGACCTGGCTCATCTGGAATCTCACATGCGGAAGGGTCCATGTAACGGATTATTCCAATGCATCCAGAACGATGATGTTCAATATCAACGATCTTTGCTGGGATGAAGAGATCCTCGACATGCTCGATGTACCGAAATGCATGCTCCCGCAGCCCGTCCCTTCCAGCATGGTGTACGGCGAGACGGATCCTTCGTGGTTCGGCGGCAGCATCAAGATCGCAGGAGCAGCAGGTGATCAGCAGGCGGCACTTTTTGGGCAGACATGTTTCAATCGGGGAGATGCGAAGAATACGTACGGTACCGGTGGGTTCATGCTGGTGAATACGGGAAATGCTCCCGTCAAATCAGACCGGGGTCTCGTCACCACCATCGCATGGGGCATCGGTGATGAAGTGACCTATGCACTGGAAGGTTCCGTGTTCGTATCGGGTGCGGTGATCCAGTGGCTCAGAGATGAACTGCAGATTTTGGATGATGCAGCAGAGTCCGAAAGCATGGCAAGACAGGTGGAGGACAACGGAGGCGTATACATCGTTCCTGCCTTCACAGGTCTCGGAGCACCGTGGTGGGATCCATACGCCAGGGGAGCACTGGTGGGCATCACAAGAGGTGTGGGAAGAAACCATATCGCCAGAGCAGCTCTGGAATCCATGGCGTATCAGACCAGCGATCTTATCGATGCCATGGAAGAAGATATGGGCCATCCTGTGGAGAAATTCAGAGTGGATGGAGGCGCCAGTGCCAATGACTTCCTGCTGGAGTTCCAGGCGGACATCCTGGGAAGAGACATCTACAGGCCGGCGACCATCGAGACCACATCCCTGGGAGCTGCGTATCTCGCGGGACTTGCCACGGGATACTGGACGGGACTTGACGATATCTCGGATAACTGGCAGATCGATAAGGTGTTCGAGCCTGACATGACGGAAGACAAAAGAAAACGGCTCCTGAACTTCTGGCACAGAGCCGTAGAAAGATCCCTCAAATGGGAAATATGATCATTTCTTTGACATGATAAAGAGAAGCGTGCCGCTGTCGTATGAGATGGCGGCTTTTTCTTGTGCGAATTCATTGCTGACGCCAAGAGGGAAGTCTCTGGTGAGGGTGCAGTCCGTGATCTCGTATTTCGCGCCTTTTATCGTGACCCCTTCGCACTTTGGAGAAAGGGAGAACAGGCTGAAGTACCAGCCTTCTTTCGCATCTGCCGTGAATCCTTCCTCTTTTCCCGGCGGGATGATCATGGCCTTGTTTGCTCCATCCTCGATCGTAAGATCGCAAAATACCTGCGAGTATTTCTCGAGAAGCTGGATGTTGGCTACGGTGTGGTCGAGCCTTCCGCCGATACCGCCCCATACCTTCACGGAGACAGCACCCTGATCCTTTGCATGATCGAGAGCAAGCTGGAGGTCTGTGAAGTCCTTTACGGGATCGAACGGGATGATCTGTATGACTTGGGGGAGCTCTGTTGTCACGGAATCCAGGTCACCGATGATCACATCGGGGGAAAGCCCGTGTCTGACAGCAATGTCCCATCCTCCGTCAGCACAGATCAGAAGATCGTCAGGGCGGATCTGCTCTTCCATGGGAAAATCGTTTTCGATGTAGGATGTCAATATGACTGCACTTTTTTTTGCCATATGCGAGACCTTCTTTCTTATCACTGCATTAGATTATACCCCCTTGAAAACAAGTATGGCAAGATGTATAATTATTCCAAAGAATTATACAGAAAGTGAGTTTTTTCAATGGAAGAAAAGATTATCGAAGTATTAAAAAATAAAGTGGATCCGGTGCTCGCGTCTCATTATGGCGGTTCCGTGCTTACCGGTATCGAAGACGGTGTTGCCTATGTGAGGCTCACCGGTGAATGCGCTACATGTCCGGCGGCTACGGATACGATCGAATCTGTAGTCAAGTCTGCGCTGCTCAGCGAGGTGGAGGGCCTGGAAGATGTGCAGCTGGATATGTCGGTAAGCGACGACATGCTTGATATGGCTAGAAAGATAATGAACCACGAGATCTGATCATAAGGAGGGGAGTGCTCATGCAGAGTGGAATCGACAACAACATAATCATAACGGAACCCAGCAAAAATCTAAGGACTTTGGGCCGTAATGCGCTGGCAGGCAAGTGGAAGATCGCGATCCTTGCTGTGATCGTATTTCTGCTGGTCCTGCAGCTGCCGCAGCAGATCCTGGATTCTCTGTTCGGAGTCAATATGGCCGATATGTATGGCGACGGCTACTATCAGGGAATGGATGCAGGCGTTTATTCCAATATGTATTACACGATGCCGAAGGTATCACCTTTGAGCTCATTGTACATGCTGCTGGTGGGAGGACCGCTTTCACTGGGCATCTCACTGTTCTTCCTGGCACTGTTCAGACGCCAGCTTGTTGAAGTAAGTGATGTCTTCCTTGGCTTCGAAAAATTCGGAAAGGCCTTGGGACTCTTCGTCTATATGACACTGTTCATCTTCCTTTGGACGCTGCTGTTCATCATTCCTGGTATCATAGCAGCCATAAGGTACAGCCAGGCATTCTACATCCTGGCAGATGATCCGGAGAAGGGCATACGTCAGTGCATGGATGAAAGTAAAGCCATGATGAAGGGCAATAAGCTGAAATACTTCTGCCTTGAGCTTTCCTTCATCGGATGGTTGATCCTTTCATCGATCCCTGCATCCGTGCTCATAACGGTCGGAGATGCACTGGGAAGCGATGGCATCATCACAGTTATTTTCTCGATCATAGCAGGACTGTTCATGGCACCGGTAATGGCATATATGTCCGCAACGCAGGCAGGTTTTTATGAGATCCTTGCAGGTCATCTGATCAAGGCAACGGAGCCTGCACCTGTTGAGCCTGCACCAGTACCTGTTCCTGCAGCACTTCAGGAAGAGTTAGCACCAGTACAGGAAGAGAAGGCTCCTGCAGCGGAAGCTGCTGTAGAGGCGGAACCTGCACAGGAAGCAGAGCCTGAGAAGGCACCGGAAGCATTCTTCGAGACGGCGCAGGAAGTGCAGCCGCAGCAAGAGGCCGCTCCTGAAGCAACTGCCGCTGAAGAAACGGCTGAGCAGGCAGAGTCTGTATTCGATGTGCCTGCTGCAGAAGATAAGGAATAGCGATGAAAACAGCAATACTCGAGATTAAAACATCGCAGCATACACAGATGCTGGACGTGACGGACAAGATCCGGCAGGCAGTCAGGTCATCCGGTGTCAAAGACGGGATATGCCTCGTATATGTCCCGCATACCACTGCGGCGGTGACCATCAATGAGAATGCAGATCCTGATGTCGTCAGAGATTTTACCATGGAGCTGGACAAGATCGTCCCGTGGGATGATGGATACAGACACATGGAGGGCAATTCTGCTGCGCATCTCAAATCGAGCATGATCGGCTTCAGCGATATGATCATAATCGAAAACGGCAGGCTGATGCTCGGGACCTGGCAGGGGATATACTTCTGCGAGTTCGACGGTCCAAGGCACAGGAAGCTGCTGGTGAAGATCATGGAAGATACCGGTCAGAGCAGGCTGTATAGAGAACTATAAGAACATGGACCCGAGCAGATCCGAGATCTGTTCGGGTTTTTCGTGACATTGGGATATCATTGTGTTATAATCATCTTCGGCCATTTCGGGAAAGACATCCGGGAAGACCGAAAACAAAGCAGTTCGGGTCCGATATCCTGCTTTTAAAATATTAAAACCAAAGGAGAA
>CAMNNV010000082.1 GCA_946546075.1 uncultured Bacillota bacterium
CCGCTGGACGACTGCATCTACGATATGCCGGGTGTCATGAGCCGTAAGAAGCAGCTCCTTCCGGAAGTGATCAGTGCGATCGATAATGAATCCTATTAATAAAGAATAAAGGGCGGCAGAATACCTGCCGTTCTTTTTTTGTGTAAATTTTCAGTTAATTAGATTGACGCGCCAGTCCGGGTATAGTATGATTATTGCAACGAAAGGTTATCGTGATTACCTTTGGAGGAAGCGACTATGAACACGAACGTGAAAAGGAAGCAGGAACTCATCAGGATCACCTATGAGATACTGGCATCTGAAGGCAGCGAAGGGATCAGTATCCGAAGGATCGCATCGGAAGCGGGTTGCACAAGTGCAGCCATCTACAAACATTTTGACAATCTTGAGCATCTTATCATGCTGGCATCTGTAAAATTCCTCGAACCGTACATGGACAAGCTCGCGGAACTTTCGAAGAGGGAAGACCTCTCCGGTATACAGATGAATCTCATCTTGTGGCGAGAATTTCTAAGAGAAGCTTTTGACAAAAAAGAATACTATGAAATGATGTTCATCAGTGCTGACAGGAACAAGATGAAGGCATGTGTGGAGGAGTATTTCAATATCTTCAAGGATGAATTTGTGGATGTGGATCCTGTGGCTGCAGGGATACTTTTCAGCAACAGCATCCACTACAGAGAGGCGATACGTCTTCAGCAGGCGGCAGCTGCAGGACAGATCTCACCGAGAAATGCCAGGATGCTCAGCGACCTTACGGAAGCGGTATTCATCGGAAGACTGATGAGACACGATGAAGAAGATGATGAGAAGAGAGCCGCAGAAGAATGTTACGAACTGATCTATAACCTGTATGAGAAGTATGTTGATCCGGAGCTGATTCCGGATATAAGCGAAAGGAGTTAACCGTTATGAGCAATTACACACCGAAACTGGAATGGGCCAAAGAGTGGCTGAGCGAAGTCAAGAAGCCTTACATCGGAGGCAAGTTCATCGAACCACATGGACCTGTTATCGAATCGATCAATCCTGCAACATGTGAAGTTATCGGTCACGTTGCAACTTGTACTGAAGAAGATGTCAATGCAGCTGTAGCAGCAGCAAGAGAAGCATTCGACAACGGTCCGTGGACCAGCACCATCAGCCACAAAGAACGCGGCATCATCATGAGAAAACTCGCGCAGATCCTGAGAGATCACGTGGAAGAAATCGCTACGCTGGAAGCTTTGGATAACGGTAAGACTTTCCAGGAGGGATGCGAAGATACGATCAATGTTGCTGACTTCCTCGATTACTATTCAGGATGGGCAGACAAGTACTACGGCGAAGTAAACCCTGTAGGCGGAGACTTCTTCTCCTATACAGTAAGAGAGCCGGTCGGTGTATGCGGACAGATCGTTCCTTGGAACTATCCGATGGATATGGCAGGATACAAGATCGCCCCTGCACTGGCAATGAGAAATACGATCGTCTTCAAATCATCCAGCCACACCATGTTCTCCATGATCAGGACTGCTGAGCTCTTTGACGAGTCAGGACTTCTGCCGACAGGCGTATTCAACCTGATCACAGGTAAGGGAAGCATCGGTACTTATCTCACAGCTCATAATGATGTGGACAAGGTGGCATTCACAGGAAGTACGGCAGTAGGACGCAAGCTGATCCACGATTCTGCAGACTCCAACCTCAAGCACGTGAGCCTCGAGCTGGGCGGCAAGTCAGCCAACATCATATTCGACGATTATCCTGACCTCGACTGGGCCATCGAAAGATCCTTCGTAGCCATGTTCTCAGGCAAAGCCGAGAAGTGCTCAGAGCCTACACGTCTTCTGGTTCAGAGAAGCATCTACGATAAGGTGCTCGACGGCATGGTGGAATATGCGAAGAACAACTGGAAAGTTGGAGATCCGTTCGATCCTGAGACGACACAGGGAGCACAGGTCAATAAGGAACAGTTCGACCGCATCATGGAATACATCGAGATCGGTAAAGAAGAAGGCGCAAGACTCGTTCTGGGCGGCGACAGAAATACAGAAGGCGACAACGCGAAGGGTTACTTCATCAACCCTACTATCTTTGCGGACTGCACAAACGATATGAGAATCTGCCAGGAAGAGATCTTCGGACCAGTCCTCGCCGTGATCCCGTTCGATACCGAGGAAGAAGCCGTTGCCATCGCCAATGATTCCACTTACGGTCTGGCTGCAGGTTTCTGGACAGGCGATGTTTCAAGAACGCAGAGAGTAGCCAACAAGCTCCAGGCTGGACAGATCTTCATCAATAAATACGGATGCTATGAGCATACGAGCCCATTCGGCGGATACAAGCAGAGCGGATGGGGAATGGAATGCGGAGATCTGTCACTGGATCTTTACACGAAGAGAAAGTCTATCTGGTATGCATATTAATGATTAGAAAAAGGAGAACAAGATCATGAAAATGAAAGCTGCCGTAATGGAAGAAGCAAACAAGCCATTAGTCATAAAAGAAATGGAACTGGATCCGCCTAAGTCAAATGAAGTCCTCGTCAAGATCCTGGCAACGGCTGTATGCCACAGCGATCTTAACGGACTGGAAGATACGACGGCACCTGTACCGATGATCCTCGGTCACGAAGGTTGCGGTGTCGTAGTTGAAGTAGGCGATAATGTCAAGACATGCAAAGTAGGCGATAAGGTCGTTCTCAGCTGGGACCCTGCATGCGGCACATGTCCGTACTGCAGAGTGGGCAAGACACACCTTTGCGAATCCGCATTCGGACCGATGTTCGGAGGCACACTCCTGGACAATACGTCCAGACTCCATACGAAGACAGGCGGAGCAGCATACCACTATTCACTGCTTTCCACATTCGCTGAATACACAGTAGTTCCTGAGATGAGCTGCGTACCAGTGGATCCTGCGATCCCTGCTGCACAGGCATGCATGATCGGTTGCGGCGTAGCAACAGGTTACGGCGCAGCAGTCAAGGCTGCAAAGGTAGAGCCGGGCTCCTCCGTTGCTGTATTCGGTCTCGGTGGCGTAGGTACGAACGCGATCCAGGGTGCAAAGCTTGCAGGTGCCAGCATCGTCATCGCGTGCGACATCAAAGACAAGAACCTGGAGAAGGCGAAGAAGTACGGCGCAACGCATACCGTGAACACTTTGAAGGAAGATGCTCCTGCGAAGATCGCAGAGATCTGCGAGGGTATCGGCTGTGATTATGCGATCGACTGCACAGGTAACACTATGGTCGGTGCGATGGCATACGCCAGCATCAGAAAGGGCGGTACAGCAGTCGTTATCGGAGCATATCCCGGCGACGGCAAGATCACACTTCCTGCAGGAGGCTTCCACAGAACAGCGAAAGTCCTGAGAGGTTCCTTCTACGGTGACGTGAACCCATTCGACGATTTCCCTAAGATCGCGAATATGTACATGGCAGGTAAATATGACCTTGACAGCCTTATCATAGAGAAAATAAAATTAGAAGACATCAATAAGGCGTTTGATGCTTTCCATGATCCGAACGGAGATAACATGGGAAGATACATCATCGAATTCGATGAGTAGAGGGATTTGACCGAAGGAGAAAAAATGGAAACACAGATACTCTATGGGGAGCAGACGAAACTGACAGCACGGAACATGACTTTCAGTGACTGGAAGCTTAGGCACTTCCCGGAGTTCATCGATGCGGCGCTCAATATCAAGGCGGCATGTGCCATCGCAAACTACAGGGCCGGAGAATTATCGGAAGAGAAAAAAGATGCTATCGTTGCAGCGTGCAAGGAACTGAGGCTCGGCAAGTACAGAAACCAGTTCATCGTCGACGTCTTCCACGGCGGAGGCGGCATCGGCATCAATATGAATTTCAATGAAGTCATAGCCAACAAGGCCGGTCATGATGTGCATCCTGTGGATGACGTCAATATGAACCAGTCCACTTCAGACTTCTGTCATACGGCCATGAGGATAGCGCTCATGTATTCCACAAGATCGCTTCTTGGTGTCCTTGATGATATGTGCAATACTGCCGATCAGAAGATCAAAGAGTTCAAACCGTACACTACGATCGCGAGGACCTGCTGGCAGGATGGGATGCAGATCGAAGCATCCGCGCTGTTTGAGGGGTTCAAACAGGCGCTGGATTACAGAAAAAATTCCCTGGAACGCAGTATTCAGGAGCTTACCTGGATCAATATGGGGTATACTGTAGTCGGTACCGGTACAGGAGCAAGCCAGGCGTATAAGGATGAGATCGAGAAAGCTTTGCGTGAGTATCTCAATCTGCCGCTGGCCATGACCCAGAAGCCGTATGTACACGCGCAGTATCCTTATGACCTCGTTCAGGTGTCAGCGCAGATCAAGATGATATCCGGAATACTGTCCAAGCTTGCAAGAGACGTGCGCATCCTTTCGTCAGGCCCTGAGACAGGACTGCACGAGTGGAACATCCCGGCTGTACAGAAGGGCTCCTCGTTCTTCCCGGGCAAGGTCAATCCTGTAATTCCGGAGATGGTGATCCAGTGCGACCTGCTGATTTCCGGTAACAATTCCATCATGCAGACGGCACTGTCCATGGGAGAAGTCCATCTGAACGTATGGGAAGAGATGATGGGGTTCCTGCTCCTGGAGAATGTACGCATGCTCCGCAGAGCAACGAGATCCTTCAATCAAAGATGCGTATCCGGGATCACCCTCGATATGGAGACCATGGCGAGGTATGCCAATGCGAGCATCCCTCTCGTGGTGCAGGCAAAAGAAGAATATGGTTACGAGAAACTCTCCGAGAGGATCAAGAAGGAAGGCCTCAAAGGCGTCGTAGCTGCGATCAGAGAGCGAAGAAAGAAAGGATAAGAATTTATGGATTATGCAAAAGAGTCACTGAAACTGCATGAACAGTGGAAGGGCAAGATAGAAGTGATTTCAACAGTACCTGTAGAGAATGAACAGGACCTTTCTCTGGCTTATACACCGGGTGTTGCACAGCCGTGTTTGGAGATCCAGAAGGATATCGATCTCAGCTATGAGCTCACAAGAAGGCATAATATGTGCGCTGTAATAACAGACGGATCTGCCGTTCTCGGTCTTGGTGATATCGGACCGGAAGCGGGCATGCCTGTCATGGAAGGTAAATGCGTACTCTTCAAATCATTTGGAGATGTAGATGCTTTCCCTCTCTGCGTGAAGACGAAGGACGTGGATGAATTCGTAAATGCGGTATACCTCATGAGCGGTTCATTCGGCGGCATCAATCTGGAGGACATATCAGCACCGAGATGCTTCGAGATCGAGAGAAAGCTTAAAGAAAAGTGCGATATCCCTATTTTCCACGATGACCAGCACGGAACAGCAGTCATCACACTGGCGGGACTTACGAACGCACTGAAAATCGTAGGCAAGAAGCTCGATGAGATCAAAGTCGTAACGTCAGGCGCAGGTGCAGCAGCCATCGCCATCGTGAAACTTCTCCTTTCAGCAGGCGTGAAGAACGTCGTGATGTGCGACCGCAAAGGCGCTATCTACGAAGGCAGAGAAGGCCTCAACTGGATCAAGGAAGAGATGGCCCAGGTCACGAACCGCGAGAAACTCTCGGGATCACTTGCAGATGCACTGGTGGGTGCAGACGTATTCATCGGCGTTTCCGCTCCTGGAACCGTGACGACGGAAATGGTCAAGACCATGAACAAAGATGCGATCATCTTCGCATGCGCCAACCCAACACCGGAGATCTTCCCGGAAGATGCTAAAGCAGGCGGCGCTCGCGTCGTAGCAACTGGTCGCAGCGACTTCCCGAACCAGATCAACAACGTTCTGGCATTCCCGGGAATCTTCAGAGGCACATTCGATGTCAGAGCAACGGACATCAATGAAGAAATGAAGGTGGCTGCAGCAGAAGCTCTCGCATCACTCATCTCAGATGAAGAACTGAAGGAAGATTACATCATCCCTAAGGCATTTGATAAGAGAGTAGGACCTGCCGTGGCAGCAGCAGTGGCCGAAGCAGCAAGAAAGAGTGGAGTAGCGAAACTGTAGAAGGCCGGCCGCATGAATATTCATAAACTTTAATAGAAACCCTGAGACGCTCACGATTGTGGATCGTTCTCAGGGTTTTGTTATGCTGCGGATGGAATCCTTGCCTCTGTCTAGGGTGTCGAGCCCGGTCATCGCTGATTATACATTTTTTCGGATATAGCGAAAAATGTA
>CAMNNV010000083.1 GCA_946546075.1 uncultured Bacillota bacterium
ACTTCTTAGTACCAAGTGTTAAGTATGTTCCTGACATCATCTTCTATGAGATCGAACCAAGACTCAGAAGAGGTGAGAGACCGGGTCAGGGCCTGATCGAATCAATCTAACTATCTTGTTATAAACCTGGCCTCTGAGTAAAACTCAGGGGCCTGCCATCTAAAACTTAATATTAAGAAGGAGAAGTGTTATGGAAAACAACAAGAAAACCGTTGATTACCTTGGCTACACTCCTGAAGAATACAAGTATTTTAACAAGAATGCGTGGATAGTGCTTATAGCATTTTCGATTATATACTGCTTCCTCTATTGCGGCAGACTTAACCTGAGTTACATTATGCCGCAGATGATGGCGGAAGAAGGCTGGACAGAGATGGATCTTGGAATCCTTTCCTCCATCCTGTTCTGGACTTATGGTATGGGTCACATGTTCAACGGCAGACTTGGTGAGATCTTCGGAGTTAACAAATTTATTGTAGCCGGATTATTCCTTTCAGCTATAGCAAATCTGCTTATCGGTTTCCAGTCAAGTCTGGTGATCATCGCGATCTGCTGGGGATTCAATGGATATTTCCAGTCAATGCTTTGGGGACCTGGTATGGCCCTGCTGTCCAACTGGTGGCCTAGAAACAAGAGAGGTTTTGCAACAGGTTTTGCAAATGCATTCTCAGGTCTCGGACAGTGCTTCGCAGCTATTACCGTTTCGATCGGTGTAGTAGTGCTTCCAAGTATAGGCTGGAGAGCAGGATTCATAGTTCCTGTATTCTTCATGGTTGCAGCAGGTATCGTATATATCATCCTTACGAAAGAGAACCCGACCAAGATCGGACTCAAGGAATATGTCGATCCTGATAAAGTCAGTAATGCTCAGGATGAAGAGCTCAAGGCTCTCGTTAAGGAAAAAGGGAAATTATATCCTTACATTTATCTGTTCAGTAAATGGAGATTCGACTGCTGGCTGTTCATCATAGCAGGTTCCAGCATCGCAAGATACGGACTTCTCACATGGGTTCCTACATATTATGTACAGGAATTCGGTGTAGACGTTAAGGAGGGAGCACTGGGAACGATCCTCCTGCCACTGGGTATGGCATTCGGTACGTTCATCATCCCATGGATCTCCGATAAATACTTCTCAGAGAACAGAATTCCGCTCGTAGTTATATGCGCAGCTGTTGCAGGAGCAACCGTATTCTTCTTCAGACTCGTTGAACCTGGCACACTGGCTGGAGTACTCCTCTTTACTGCAGGATTCTTCATCTACGCGATCAACGGTCTCGTTTGGGCATACGCTACAGACGTAGGCGGAAGAGCATTCGCAGGAACAGCTTCAGGCGTACTCGATGCATTCGCATATCTGGGTGCTGCATGTCAGGCTCTGTTCTTCGGAAGCGTTCTTTCCAGCAGCGGTAACTGGACACTCGTATTCACTTGCGTAGCAGGTGTTTGCGCAGCGATCATCGTTATATCAATTATCGCAGGTTCCGGCATTAAGAAAAAGCCGGAAAGTGAAGAGTAAGTCAAATCGCATTGTGTGACGTTTTATACATTGACTGAGCACATGATCAATTAAGGAGGTAAAACGATGGCAACATATCCTAAAGTAAAAAGAAACGTTTTGTTAAATCCAGGTCCTGCAACGACCACAGATACAGTAAAATACGCACAGGTAGTTCCGGATATCTGCCCGAGAGAAAAAGAATTCGGCCAGATCATGAAAGACATGGGGGAAGACCTCGTAAAGATCGTACACGGCGATCTGGACAAATATACTGCAGTACTGTTTACAGGCTCAGGAACGATAAACATCGACTCCACAGTAAGTTCACTGGTACCGGAAGGTAAGAAAATCCTGGTTCTGGACAATGGTGCTTATTCCGGAAGAGCTGCTGAAGTTGCACAGTACTATCACATGGACTACATTGATCTGAAACTGCCTATCACAGAGCCTATCGATGTTGCAAAGGCTGAGGAGGCTATCAAGTCAGATCCTGATATCGCAGTAGTATACTGCTGCCACCATGAGACAGGTACTGGTATCCTGAACCCGATCAGAGAGATCGGTGCTGTAGCTCACAAGTATGACAAGATCTTCGTAGTAGATACGACTTCAACGTATGCAATGATCCCTATCGATATGGATAAGGATAATCTGGACTTCGTAATGGCTTCCGCTCAGAAGGGACTTATGTCGATGACAGGCCTCTCCTATGTAGTTGGTAACACGGCTATGATCGAAGCTTCGAAGAACAACCCTACGAGATCATACTATACGAACCTGTTCATGCAGTATGACTTCATCAAGAACAAGGGTGAAATGCACTTCACACCTCCTGTACAGACGGTATATGCTACGAAGCAGGCTATCAAGGAGTACTGGGAAGTTGGCGAACAGGCCAAGTGGGAGAGACACCAGTCCGTATGGGAAGCTCTCTATAAAGGCCTGGACAAGCTGGGATTCAAGACGATCATTCCTAGAGAATGGCAGTCCAAGCTGGTAATCTCCGTTCTTTATCCGGATGATCCAAACTTCGACTTCCAGACATTCCATGATTATCTCTATGCAAGAGGATTCACGATCTATCCAGGAAAGGTATCAGATATGCCTACATTCAGACTCTGTGCTCTTGGTACGATCACACCTGCAGACATCGAAGACTTCTTCGTAGTAGTTGAGCAGGCCATGAAGGATCTGAAGATTCAGGTACCGTGCGTCTATAAATAATGACACGATCATACTCAAACCTTAAAACGTTGTAGTGTCAAAAGCCCCCCGGCGTCTGCTGCCGGGGGGCGTCCTCCGTATAGGTGTAAGATATATGAATAAAAGACCGAACATCTGATGAGATGAGCGGTCTTTTATTCTGATGACGTATCGTGTCAGATATCTCTGATCATGCACTGACTAGTTTATAGCCGACGCCGCGGACCGTCTTGATGTAGTCGGGGCCGCCCGTAGCCTGCTGGATCTTTTTGCGAAGGTTGCTGATGTGGACCATGACAGGGCGCACATCATCATCCATACCGTAGGAGTCCCAGATGCTGTTGAATATCTGCTGGCTCGTGAAGACCCTGTTCGGATATTTACAAAAGAGTGCGAGCAGATCGAACTCCTTTGCCGTCAGATGGACGGGCTTGCCTGATATCGTGACGGTGTGAGCCGACATATCGATCAGGATCTTATCTACTTTTATTGTGTTTGACTTTGGTTCGTGGAATTCGGCTGCTTCGCTGCGCTGTTCCAGTTTATATCTTCTGAGATGGGCCTTGACTCTGGCAACCAGCTCTGCCGGGCTGAAAGGTTTCGTGATGTAATCGTCACCGCCTATGCTCAGTCCCATTACTTTATCGATATCCTGCCCCTTGCAGCTTATAAAGACTACAGGGACAGTGCTTTCTTCGCGGATCTTACTGCATAGTTCATAACCTGACATATCCGGCATAACGACGTCAAGAAGGATCAGATCCGGTTTCTCTGCTTCAGCCAGTTCCACTGCTTTGGTGCTGTCCGTTGTCCAGACCGTATCATAACCTTCTCTGGTGAGGTACAGCTTGATCAGCTGCACGATCTCCATTTCGTTATCCACTATCATTATTTTTTCTTTTGACATGAATTCACATCCTTTCAGATCTGTATCTGATCCAGGACTCTGCCGATAGGGCCGTTGATAACCAAGTCAGCTTCGCTGTCGTATCGGGTGGTGGATTTATTGATAACTACTAATTTATTGCCATTGAAATGTTCTGCAAGCCCTGCGGCAGGGTATACCGACATGGATGTACCGCCGATGATCAGCATATCGGCTTTTTTGATCAGGTCCGTAGCTCTGCCGAGAAGTTCGGCGTCCAGCTCTTCATCGTAGAGGACCACATCGGGCTTGATCAGGCTGCCGCACTCATCACAGTATGGCACTTTATCCTTGCAGTTGTCTTCATTCATTATATAATCGAGGTCAAAAAACTTGCCGCACTCGGTGCAGTAGTTCCTGTGTATCGAGCCGTGAAGCTCTATCACATCGCTGCTGCCTGCCTTTTGGTGGAGCCCGTCGATATTTTGGGTGATGATACCGGAAAGCTTACCGGTTTTCTCCAGTCTCACTAATGCTCTGTGGGCACCGTTTGGCTCCGCGTCGCGATGGACAAGGTTCTTCTTATAGTAATCAAAAAATGTCGATGTATGCTTCTTGAAAAATCCGGCTGAAATGATTTCCTCTGCCAGGTAGCCATATTCAGTGAGAGCAGCATAGAGCCCCTGCGGGGACCGAAAGTCCGGGATACCGCTCTCTGTGGATACGCCCGCGCCTCCGAGGAATACGATTCGCTTGCTGGATTCGATCATCTTTTGCAATTGAACTTCCATTATGTATACCTCCGATTAACTAGTCGTCGCATCATTGTTTATAATAATTGTAACATTAAGAAAGGTACAGGATTTTAAAGATTTCATAAAGATTGAAAACATGGGTATTATTTGCTCATTGATTCAGAAAAAAATTTCAATCTATTTAAAATAATTCCTTGCCCGTTTGACATCATGGTGCTATAATATTAACTTGCCCTGCAAATGTAATCTGTTAAATATATAAGGAGTGATGATAATGCCAAATCCAATCCAATTAGGTAGAACAGAGCGTATGACCTTCGGTAAGATCAACGAAGTAGCAGAGATGCCAAACCTGATAGATATCCAGACAGCATCTTATAAATGGTTCGTTGAAGAAGGTCTGCGTGAGGTTTTTGAGGATATTTCACCTATTAAGGATTACTCAGACAACCTCATTCTCGAATTCCTTGACTATTCGGTAAGCAACGTATCGAAGTACGATGAAGAAGAATGCAAGGAAAGAGATGCTACCTTTGCGGCTCCTATTAGAGTGAAGGTCAGACTAGTTAATAAAGAAAACGGCGAAGTCAAGGAACAGGAAGTCTTCATGGGAGATTTCCCGCTCATGACAGATAAGGGAACCTTCGTATATAACGGCGCTGAGAGAGTTATCGTAACCCAGCTCGTACGTTCACCTGGACCTTATTATGCCGTAACAAACGACAACAAAGGTGTTAAGAAACTCTTCTCCACTCAGGTGATCCCTAACAGGGGAGCATGGCTCGAATATGAGACAGACTCCAATGAAGTGATCTCCGTCAGAGTGGACAGAACAAGGAAACAGCCTGTAACAACTCTCCTTAGAGCTCTCGGAATGGGAACAAATGAGGAGATACTTGAAGTGTTCGGCAATGAACCTAGGCTCATCGCAACTTTGGAGAAGGATACTACTACAGACTTCGAATCAGGTATCAAAGAGATCTATAAGAAACTGAGACCAGGCGAACCTCCTACGATCGAGAGTGCCCAGTCACTGTTCAATTCCATGTTCTTTGACCCGAAACGTTATGATCTGGCAAAAGTAGGAAGATACAAATATAACAAAAAACTCGGCCTCTACAACAGAATCGTAGGTGTTGTTACGGATGAAGATATTTTTGATCAGAACACAGGCGAACTTCTGGCAGAAGCAGGTCAGAGAATCGACAAGACGCTGGCTAGACAGATCGAGAATGCAGGAACTCCATATATCATGGCTCAGGACCCTAACGATCCGTCCAGGGTGACGAAGGTCATCGGTAACCAGTTCGTAGATCTGGATCAGTATATCGAGTTCGACGTTTCCGATCTCAACATTGCAGACAGAGTATTCTACCCTGTACTCAAGGAGATCCTCGAGGAATGTGACGGTCAGGACGAGATCAGAGCTGCTCTCAAGCGCAGGAAGACAGAACTCTCACCGAAGCACGTTCTCAAGGAAGACGTCATCGCATCCGTAAGTTACCTGCTGAACCTCGAATACGGCATCGGTAACGTAGATGACATCGACCACCTGGGCAACAGAAGACTCAGAACAGTCGGCGAACTCCTCCAGAATCAGGTAAGGATCGGCCTTTCCAGAATGGAGAGAACAATCAGAGAGAGAATGACTACGCAGGATATCGCTGAGGTAACTCCTCAGGGCCTGATGAACATCAGACCTGTCACTGCAGCAGTCAAGGAATTCTTCGGAAGTTCCCAGCTCTCACAGTTCATGGACCAGAACAACCCTCTGGCAGAACTGACACACAAGAGAAGAC
>CAMNNV010000084.1 GCA_946546075.1 uncultured Bacillota bacterium
CCGCCGTCTTAGCAGAAAGACCTTTCTCCATGGCAGCTGCCGCCACGATTCTCGATGCCAGTACCGTTCCCTGGCCGCCTACACCGCACAGGAGGCAGCTTCTGACGTTTTCATTGATCATGCCTTAGCCTCCTTTCTGATGCAGCTCGTCGGGCAGATCTGGCTGCAGAGCATGCATCCCGTACAGAGGGATGCGTCGATGAATGCCTTGCCATCCTTAGGGATCAGGGCAGGGCAGCCCAGTTCATTGATACATTTATTGCATCCTACGCAAGCTTCCGCATCCACAAAGGATGGGCCGTCGTTCTTCACGATGGCGATGCACGGCGACTTGAAGATGATCGCCCGCACACCCTTTGCATCGATGGCGTCTTTGACGGTAGCCACGGATGCTTCGTAGTCGAGAGGATCCACTGTCCGTACGAACTCCACGCCGCAGCCCTCCAGGACCTTGGCGATGTCCACCGGCTCACTGCGGCCGCCCATCATGGTGATGCCCATTCCCGGGTGCGGCTGGTGGCCCGTCATGGCCGTTGTGGAGTTGTCCAGGATGCAGATGATCACATCCGACTGGTTATATACAGCATTCACGGTGCCGGTGATCCCGCTTGCAAAGAAGGTGGAGTCTCCGGTGAATGCAAAGTTCACGGTGCCGTTTCCCGCATGGTCCAGGCCCTGGGCGATGGTGATGCCGGCCCCCATGCAAAGGCATGTGTCGGTGGTATAAAGAGGCGCTGCGTTGCCCAGCGTGTAGCAGCCGATGTCGCCGCAGTAGACGGCGTCTTCGTAGCGGATCTTGTCAGCCTCCAGCTTCTTGTTGTCTCGCTTCATCTGGGCTACGGCCTGCTTCACAGCGTAGAATGACGCTCTGTGCGGGCAGCCCGCGCAAAGCACGGGAGGTCTCACCGGAAGATCCGGTTTGCCGTCGTAGTCCGCGTGCTCGATGGAGGTCTTGATGCCCGTTTCTTTTTCGATCACCGAAGCCACGATGGACGCATCCAGCTCACCTCCTGCAGGAACGCTTCCCGTTCTCTTACCGCGCAGGAACTCTTCGCTGTACTGGGCTCCCACAAGGCATGTGAGCTCGTCTTCGATCACAGGATCCAGCTCTTCGAAAACCAGGACTTTGTCCACCTCATCCATGAAGTCCTGTGCGAGGGACTTCGGGAACGGATACGGAGTCGTCACCTTGAAGACAGTGAACTCCTCCTCGTGGCCTGCGATGGCTTCCTGTACATAGGAGAAGCTGACGCCGCCACATGCGATGCCGACGCGGCCGTTTCCGGTCACAGAGTTACCGGCTGGATCTCCATTCTCTTCTGTAAAGGATGAGAACTCTTCCGCCCACTTCGGCTCTCTTGCCGCGATGCGGAATTTCGCTTCGTGAGACAGGCGCGGGAAGATGACCCACTTGCTGTCCTTGACGAACCCGGAGGCATCTCCCGGAGGGGTGATCTCGGGCACCTCTATATCTTCACACGCGTGGCAGACCCTCGTCGTAGAACGAAGGATCACCGGCGTGCTGTACTTTTCGGAAAAATCGAATGCCGCCTGCACGGCTGCGAAGGCCTGTGACGGCGAAACACAATCGAATACCGGTATATGCGCATATTTTGCGAAATGGCGCGTGTCCTGCTCCGTCTGGGAGGAAATCGGGCCGGGATCGTCGCATACATAAAGGACCATGCCGCCCTTGACGCCCACATAGTTCACGCTCATCACCGGGTCTGCGGCCACGTTCAGGCCCATCTGCTTCATGGTCACCAAGGACCTTGCCCCGGCATAGGCAGCGCCGGCAGCGATCTCTGCACCAGCCTTCTCATTTACCGACCACTCCACGTAGACATTTCCCGGATTTCTTTTGGCGATGGTCTCCAGGACCTCCGATGACGGCGTGCCCGGGTAGCCTGATACCACCTGTACACCGGCCGCCAGAGCGCCCATTGCCACCGCTTCATTTCCCATTAATAATTCTCTCATACATTGCCTTCCTGTAAATATACTGCAACGTATATTCTACCATAAAAAGTGATTTTTGTTGCTACTTAGAGTATAATATCCTTGACGGGGGAAGAAGGGGCCCCCAGGTATATGACATTGGAGAATCATGATAAGAAATCAAAGCTGATCGCAGTGATCAAACTCGCAGTGATCGTGCTTGTAATAGTTTCAGTGCCCCTTTATATGTACTTCACACATCCGGAACTGATCCGGGAATACAGCGATGCAGATGCGATCAAGGGGCTGCTTTTGAGTTACAAAAAAGAGAGCGCGCTGATCTACCTTGGACTGAATATTTTTCAGGTGATCTGTTCCCTTCCGGGACAGATTTTCCAGCTGGCGGGGGGATACGCTTTCGGCTTCTGGCTGGCGCTTCCGCTGACGATCATCGGCGTTTTCATCGGCTGCAGCATCGCCTTTACGGTCTCGAAGAAACTGGGGCACGACGCCATCCGTACACTTTTTGGGGGCAAAAAGGTCACGGAGCTTCTCGATAAACTGGACAGCGAGAAGGGCATCGTGATCCTCTTCGTCGCATACCTGATACCGGGTATGCCGAAGGACCTTGTGAATTACGTGGCGGGGCTGACAGATATCAGGTATCGGGCGTTCATCATCCTTTGCATGTGCGGCAGACTTCCCGGGATGATGGTCAGTCTGTTCATCGGAAGTTCTGTGACGAACGGCAATTACACCAGAGCGATCATCGCGGCGGTGTGCGTCCTTGCTGCGGCGGGGATCTGCCTCATCAAACGCGAGGCGATCATATCGGCATTCCACCGGTTCTATAATGAACAGGTCAGAAATAAGGGAGATAATTGATTAGGAGGTATATGCATGTTAACAGTGATTTTAGTTCTTGTGATCCTTTGTGCACTGGTGATCCTGTGGTACGTCCTGACGTACAATTCACTGGTCAAAGGCAGGAATCTCTGCGATGAGGCATACTCTACGATGGATGTATACATGAAAAAGAGATACGACCTCATCCCGAATCTCGTTGAGACGGTAAAGGCATACGCGGCTCACGAGAAAGAAACGCTGCAGAACGTCATCGCAGCGAGAGGAGCCGCAGCTTCCGCGACGACTCTGGCATCGAAGGCTCAGGCCGAATCCAAACTGGCAGGAGGCCTGCAGGGACTCTTTGCGATCGCGGAGAATTATCCTGACCTGAAAGCGAACCAGAATTTCCTGGATCTTCAGCGCCAGCTCAAAGCCGTAGAAGATGACATCGCAAATTCACGTAAGTACTACAACGGCTGCGTCCGTCAGTACAATACGAGATGCGAGTCCATCCCGAGCAACGTCGTTGCAGCCATGGGGCACTTCGTGAAGAAGGAGCTTTTCGAGGTGGATGTACCGGAGGCAAGAGAGAATGTCAAGGTGGATTTCAACTAAACAAAAGAGAATATTGGGACTGCTGTTTCTCACAGCAGTCCTGTTTGCCTGCACCTGCTGCATTTCCTTTGGCGCCGACAGGGAGACGAAGGCCTTCAATGTGGACGTGAAAGTTGGCGTGGATAACACTTACGAGTTCACCGAGACCCTCGATACCGTCTTCAACTCATCCGGCCACGGCATCTACCGGTACGTGCCGATGTATTTCAACGGTACCAAAGAGAAGGTGGGTTCCGAATGGGTCGAGGGCATGGATTATGAGGCCTACGAAGAGAACAGCAATCTCGTTCTCCAGATCGGCTCGGCGGACGTGTTCCTCTACGGCGACCAGAGGTTCAGGTACGGGTATAAGATCACGATGCTGGATGATCGAGACACATCCTCGGATCTTTTGTATATGAACGTGCTGCCGACTAACTGGCAGACGCCGATCGAAAAAACGACGGTGACCATGCACCTTCCAAAGTCCATCAAGGGCCGGCAGATGAAGGTGTATTACGGCAGCCGCGGGAGCACTGCAGAGGTGGCAGCTGCCGGGACCGACGGCATTTCCTGGGCGTATGACGATGCCTCGAAGACGATCACTATCAAAGGGCACGATCTTGCGCAGGGCGTGGGTCTGACGGTCATGGTGGATCTGCCGGAAGGTTACTGGGAAGGCCAGGCAAATACCGACTGGATGAAGCGGCTTGCAGCGATCATCCTTCTCGTTATGGGCGGCGGCTTCGCGGGGCTTTGGGCTGCCTTCGGGCGCAACCGCAGGTTCGTGGAGACGGTGGAATTCTATCCGCCGGACGGCATGACGCCGGCAGAAGTGGGCTATCTTGCAGACGGCTCCCTGGATAAGAAGGATATGGTGTCCATGTTCATGTATTTCGCGGACAAAGGGTACCTGAGCATCACCCCTGCGGGCAAAGACGATTTCATCATCGAAAAGCTGGCGGATATCTCCGAGGACGAGCCGAAGTTCGCCCGGGTGCTGTTCGGGGGCATTTTTGGTGGCAAGATCGGGCAGAAAAAAAGGTTGTCGGAACTTGGCGCCGGCTTCGCCCGCAAATATCAGTCGGCAAAGTCTTCGCTGGATGACAGCATGGAGCCTGTGACTGTGGGATCGCGTGTGGTGCATGCCGTAATGAAGGTGCTGATGTTCATCGGCTGCTTCGCTGTGGGAGTGCTGGCTGTGGAATACGTTGTGGGCAGCTACTATAACGGGGCGGAGCTTGGCACATCGCTGATGGTGCCGCTGGCAACGCTTATGCTCTGCCACAGCTTCAAAAAACGCAGGATCCACGAGGGGATACTCGGCAAACTTCCATTCATCATTATTTCGGCGGCACTGTCGCTGATCTTCCTGGCAATGGGTACGGTCGGGATCTACGAAGATCTTGGCAGTCCTCTGATCGCAGCGCTCTATGCTGCGGCGCTTCTGGTGGCACAGTTCTGCACCGTCACCTACTACAAAGTGAATCGGGATCTCGTGGATACGATGGGTCGCCTCCTGGGGCTGCGCCGGTTCATCGAGACGGCTGAGGCACCACGCATCAACGCCCTCGTCGAGGAAAACCCGAATTATTTCTACGACATCCTGCCATACGCCTACGTTATGGGTGTCACGAAAAAGTGGGCGAAGCGATTCGAACACGTCCAGGTGGAACCGCCTGTCTGGTACGGCGGCGCCTACGATATGCCAGTGTTCAATACGATCTACTTCGCAAACAGCATGAGCGACTTCGGCCACGCTGTGAACAGCAACGCCACATTCAGCATACCTGATACATCCGGCAATGGAGGCTTCACCGGTGGTTCCGGCGGCAGCTCCTTCGGCGGTGGTTTCAGCGGTGGATTTGGCGGCGGCTTCTCCGGCGGCGGCGGAGGCGGCGGAGGCGGCGGCTTCTGGTGATGCCCATGGGCGTCAGGGAAAATGGCCGGCGCCTTGGATATGGGACGGCCGGCGTCCGGCGGTGGCCTGCCGGACGCTACAATATAATGAGCGGCGCATTGTGAGCGCCGTGGATATGAAATGAAAAGACCGGCAACCTGCGGCTGCCGGGACAGTGAAAGAATATGACCGGCAACTTGCGGCTGCCGGGATTATGAAACGAACGGACATGGCCCGCGCGGATGCGCGGGCCTTTTGCGTGGGCGCGATCAGCCGAGATCAAGACGGTGAAACTGCTGCGCTTCGCTGAGTACACATCATGATTCAACTTTTTTGCGGAATCACGTTGATAGTTGTAATCGTGATCCGGGGTGGAATGATCGATTCCTACTTTTTGCGAGAAACAAGAGGATAATTGGAATCACGATCCGGGACGAGGCGACCGACTCCAACTTTTTGTGAAAACCACGTTGAGAGTTGTAATCGTGATTCGGGGCGGAATGATCGATTCCTACTTTTTGTGGTAAACAAGCAGATAGTCGTAATCACAATCCGGAACGAGGCAATCGATTCCAACTTTTAGGGAAAACCACGTTGAGAGTTGTAATCGTGATCCGGGGTGGAATGATCGATTCCAACTTTTTGTGAAAAATAAGCAGATAGTTGGAATCGCGATCTGGAGACCAGCGATAACCATTGGATTTTCTGAAACATTTGCAAAACATGCACAATAGGTGTATTATATGGTTAGGTGCAACTAACCGCACGCAAACAACAGTGCGCAGGCGCGCCAAGCTGAAGCCGGCCGCCATACGTATTGCACTAGCCAAGCGGCCGGC
>CAMNNV010000085.1 GCA_946546075.1 uncultured Bacillota bacterium
ACAGGATCACCCCCGCAAGATTCATGACAGCGAAGAAGCCGTACACCCCTTTTGGACCTGCTGCATCGAGCAGGAAGCCCCCTGCGAACTGACAGACGATCGTGCTCAGATTGCTTCCGATCACATAGTACGTCGAGATGGCCAGGCTCCTGCACCCTTTTGGCGCCAGCACAGCGGCATAGCGGACGAACTCCACGAGAAGGATCCCGTTCACAAACCCCTGGCTCACACCGGTGACGATCAGCATCCACCACGGAAGACCTGCCGCGTATACTGCGAACCGCAGGACCGATACTGCCATGGCGATGAGGATGATCCTTTCCCTCGTGAACCTTTCGGTCATGCTGTGGCTCCAGGCCATGAAAGGTGCTTCGCTTCCTACCATGATGAGCATGCACAGACCGACGCCTGCCAGCGTTCCGCCTCCTTCTATATATAAGAAGCTGAAATACGTATTGTTGGCCACGTTGCTTCCGCCCATCATGAAGGCACACAGGATAAGATGCCGGAGCCTCTTGTCCTTCATGACATCGATATATCCTCGGAAACCACTGCTCTGCTCCTCTTCCTCTGCGGCCTGCGCTGCATTCCCACCGGACGTGCTTCGGCCGATGATCGCCATCGCCGCTGCCGCTATGATGAAGCAGCCTATGTACACAGGGAAGATGCCTTTGAGGCTTGTGGCATCTACAAGAAGGGATGTGATGAACACGCCAAGCGCGAATCCCACAGCGCCCCATGTCCTTATGCTCCCAAAGGATGAGGCTCTCGTGTTCACCGTAAAAGCATCCTCAAGAGACATGATCGGCGCCTGAAAGAAGTACATGATACCGAATATGAGGGACACGACAAGAAAGCCCTGTGCGAGGCCGAGAACGGCATTCAGAGCCGCTGCGGACAGTATGAGGAGCACCAGCACCTTTTGCCTGTTTCGGCTCCTGCTGTAGACGCCGCCCCAGAATGCAGATGCAAATATGGCTACCGTTGTACCGGTAGCCGTAATTGTCCCGATCTGTGCTCCCGAAAACCCTTCGAACTTGAGATACTGTCCGATGAGTGGTGTCAGCGCACCGATAGCCATATATGAAAAATTGTATAAAACAGCATAATATTTGTATAGTCTGTCCATTACTCTATCGTATATGCCTCTTTGACCTTCTTCAAACCTTTGCTAATGATCTTATCGGTCCTGGAGTAGGATGCTTTGCAGTCACCGCTGATATCCAGTCCTGTGGTCTTCTCCACGTTATCCAGATCGTTCAGAGGGATGACATAGTAAGTAGGTTCCTGCTGACCTTTCTTGTAGACCCAGGTAGGTGTCACCTCTACGCCCGTGAGCTTCACGGCACCCAAAGGTTTGCCGGTGAGCTTCAGGCTGACCATGATACCATCTTCTGTATGTCCTGACGGCATGGAACTGATCATCTCGCGTCTCTGGTTCGATATATGGTTGCCCATGGAATACGCTACAAATGTCTTGTGGCTTCCGTCCTTGGACGTGAGAACGTCGATCGGCTCTACCACGTGAGGATGTCCGCCTATGATGGCGTCCACGCCAAGATTGCATACTTTCTGCGCCATATCCTTGGTGTAGCCATAAGCCTCCAGCTTATATTCTTCTCCCCAGTGAGGATAGAATATGATGAACTGGGCTCCGGCCACTCTCATCATTGCCACCTGGCGCTGCATCTCTTCGTAGAATCCGTCGAGATCTCTCGGATCGAATGAATTCAGATAGGCCGCAACGGAGGCATCCATAGGGTTGCCGTTGATGGATTTGGCACCGGCACCTGATGTCTCATAGGTATAGTTGATGAAGCCGACTTTGATCCCGTCTATATCCTTGATGATATAGCGCTTGTCTGTATCCTTGTTGTAAGCTCCAGTGTAGTCGTATCCCTTCTCTTCCAGGATCTGTGAAGTCCTGAGAAAACCGCTCTTGCCCATATCATAGATATGGTTGTTTGCCAGAAGGAACAGATCCACTCCCTGCTTATGCAGAGCATCCGGCAGAGAATCCGGAGAGTTGAACAGCGGATATCCTGAATAGCCTCTGTCCTTTCCGGCAAAGGTCGTCTCGAGGTTCGCCACCATCAGAGACTGGCTGCCGTAAAGATCCTTCATATATTTGAAGCAGTTACTGAAATCGTATTTACCGTCTTTCTTATATTCACCGCTTCTGAGGAACGGATCGTGGATGATGACATCTCCCACGCTTCCCACCGTGATCGTCCTCTCTTCCATAGGAACTGCCTGCTCTGCCTTCTGCTGGGCCTCAGCCTGCCTCTGGGCAGAGATACCGTGGGCGATCAGCCCTGCCGCTCCGATCAGAACCAGCAGGAACAAAGCGATCACAACTCGCAATATCCTGGCATCCCTTTTTCTTTTTTTCGTTCTTTCGATACGTCTTTTATCCGCACTGTTTCCTGCCATTTGACTTCATGCTCCCGAATCACTCAATCACTCTGTACATTCCCGGCGCATCCTCTTTGCGGCAGGATTCGGTAAGGGCCATGACCTCCACCAGAAGACTTCCGTTACCGAACTGCACGAATACCTTGTCACCTACTTTGACTTCTGCACCGGGTTTGGCAGGCTTATCATTGAGAAATATCCTGCCCTGCTCACAGGCGTCCTTCGCCACCGTACGCCTCTTGATTATCCTTGAATTCTTTAAAAACTTATCTATTCTCAAATCATGCACTTCCTAATCAATACAAAAAGGAGCAACTTGACGTCGCTCCTTTAACAGTATCTAACTATTTATTAACTGCATCCTTAAGAGCCTTACCAGCCTTGAATACAGGAGCCTTTGAAGCTGCGATCTCGATTACTTCGCCAGGCTTTCTAGGGTTTCTACCCTGTCTAGCTTTTCTCTCGCGTACTTCGAAAGTACCGAATCCGATCAGCTGAACCTTATCGCCTTCTACCAGAGCACCTTCAACGCATGATACGAATGCATTAACTGCTGCTTCCGCTTCTTTCTTAGTTGAACCTGTTTTCTCTGCTACTGCAGCTACTAATTCTGCCTTATTCATCTATAATTTCCTCCTTAAAAATAATAACATAGCAATTGATATTATGTCATTCTCGTAGTCTTCTTAGCCTCGTCTACCTGTCCTATTTTCACACTTTTCACCTTGTTTGTCAAGTAGTAACAGACGCTTTACATAGATTTTACCACAACCTCAGCTTATCACATATACGTGCTATTTTTCTGCCTATGGAAATGCCCATCATTTCTTCTCTTCGGATGGCCTTCGTCTTGATGATGAGGATGCCATAGAGCGGTACAGCGATCAGGATCGCGATCCCTGTAGCCATAAGGTTGCTTCCCAGGACTGCGAATACGCCCTTATATACGAATATCGTCACGACACCCATGATGAGTGCTGAAATCAGTGGCTTGACGAAGATCAGCTTCCACGGGAACTTCACCTTCGTGAACTTGATGAGCATCACAGTATCCATGATCCCTGCAAAGGCATAAGCGGAAACGGTACCAATGGCTGCACCAAGCACGTTGATCGCAGGGATGGCTACGAAGGTCCAGGTGATGATGAACTTGATCACGACACCGATGAAGAGATTGATCACAGGTACCATCTGCTTCGTGATTCCCTGCAGTCCTCCCGTGATCGTGAGCACGATAGACAAAAATACAAAACCTATGGCCAGGATCTGAAGACACGGTGCTGCGCTGATCGCACTTTCCTTCTGGGTCGGATAAAGCAGCATCAGGATCGGTCCTGCCAGAACGAAGAGTCCTGTAGCACACGGTATGCCGATGATCATCGACATACGAAAGCCCAGCGACAGGCTGCTGTGCAGTTCTTCTGTATCATTTTTTCGGAACGCCGCCGATACCATCGGTACGAGGCTCAGTACGACTGCCTGCGTCAGGATCTGAGGGAATCCCACAAGTGGCGATGCGAAGCCCGTAAGCTGACCGTAGAGGTCCTGCGCCTGGAGGCTGTCCCATCCGGATGCCGTAAGTCTCGTCGATACGACTCCTGCATCCACCAGATTGACGATCGGCATGATGGCAGTTCCAATAGTGATCGGTACTGCGATCCAGAGGATCTTCTTGATCAGCGGGAAGGCCTTTTCACAGATCGCTTCCTTGTCCCTTCTGATTTCTTCTTTTACCTTATTGCGCTTCAGGAAATAAACAACGAGTACCGCCAGAAGTCCTCCGAATGCTCCTGCACTGGCGCCGAAGCAGCCGCCTGCGGCACCTCTTTCCTGCGGTGTGAAGTCGAGGAACCAGCTCCCGTTCATCAGCGTCACTGCAAGGGTAAGACCGATGGCTACGCGGAAGATCTGTTCGATGATCTGCGAGACGGCGGTCGGCGACATTTCCTGCATGCCCTGGAAGTACCCTCTGTAAGATGCCATGAGCGGTACCATCACCAGAGCCGGTGCCGTAGCTTTCATCGAAAGAGCAGAACCCGGCACATGGACCGTCTGGGCGATCCAGTCTGCAAAAATATAAACGAATATGCAGCCTGCGATACCTATGAGGAGCATCAGTGTCCTCGAAAGCTTGAAGACTCGCTCTGCCTCCACATATTGCCCCACGGCACGTCTTTCTGATACCATCTTCGACACGGCAACAGGAAGACCTGTCGTCGAAAAGACCAGCAGGAAGTTGTACAGCGAATATGCGGGTGTATAGTTGGCCATTCCCACGGTACCGATCAGGTTACCGAGAGGTATCCTGAAAAAGGCTCCCAGGAACTTCACGAACAGCCCGGCTGCAGCAAGTATCGCCGCACCCGAAACAAGTGATTTCTTTGTATTCTCAGACATTAAAACATCTCCAGTATCTTCTTCGTTGATTTCTCGGCGTTCCAGATGACCTTCTCGATGTCGAGGGTCTTGTAATCGCCATCATCGTATACGACGCGTCCGTCGATCATGGTCATTATAACATCAGATCCGCTGGCGCTGTATACGAGGTTGTTTCTCATATCGTGGACAGGGTGCATGTTCGGCCCTGCGATATCCAGAACGATGAGGTCGGCCTTGCCTCCGGCTTTGAGTGCTCCGCAGTCTTCCCTGCCCTGAGCCTTAGCGCCTCCCAGAGTTGCCGCACGCAGCACTTCCAGAGGTGTCACCTTCTCCGGATCCAGCGTATGCGCTTTGCATCCTAAAGCCATGATCTTCATCTCTTCGATGAAGTTCAGGCTGTTGTTGCTGGCCACGCTGTCCGTACCGATGGCAAGGTTCACGCCCTTTTCCAGGACTTTTGAGACGTCGCAGATGCCGCTGGCCAGTTTCATGTTGCTGGCAGGATTCGTAGCGACCGTGACGCCTTTGGACCGGAAGATATCCAGGTCTTCCTCTGTGGAATAGACGCAGTGGGCTGCGATGGCCGGTCTGTCAAAGAGTCCTGCTTTCGCAAGATATGCGGCAGGTGTGAGCCCGTGACGCTGTATGCACTCCTCGTGCTCCTGCTTCGTCTCGGAAACGTGGATATGATTGATCGTATCGAGAGATCTTGCCATGTCTCCGAGATAGGATGCCGTCGCCTCATCCGATGTGTACTCTGCATGAAGGCTCATATCGATCTTGATCCTGCCCTCTGCGGAGCCGTGATAATTTCTGTAGAGATCCTCTGCTTCCTTGAAGGTGCTGAGCTCAGCCGGGTCTTTTCCTGTGAAGTTGACGATGGATCTCGATATATTCCCTTTGGCGCCGCTGTCCGAAACAGCCCTTGCCATATCTTCGCAGAAATAGTACATATCGCTTGTGGATACGATGCCGTACCGGAAGGACTCTGCCATGCAGAGCATGGTGCCGTTATATACGGCTTCTCCGTCCAGCTTGTCTTCGAAGGGGAAGATCCTCTTGTTCAGCCAGTCCTGAAGCTTCATGTTCTCTCCGTAGCCCCTCATCAGCGCCATAGGAGAATGGGCATGGGCATTATAAAAGCCGCTCATCAGGAGCCTGCCCCTGCCGCTGTATACCGGGCCCTCATATTCGGAAGGCTTCTGCTCCCCTATATATGTGATCTTTTCGCCCTTTACTTCGACGTATTGGTCTTCTCGT
>CAMNNV010000086.1 GCA_946546075.1 uncultured Bacillota bacterium
AATCCAGGAAGAATCCCAGCACCAATGTGGAAAGGATGACAGCCAGCAGCACATAGATCGGCATCTCATGATCCGTCAGTTCCTTCAAGTCCTCAACGAAGGCCGTCATACTGCTGATGTAGCACTGCTCTCCACAAATCTGTCTCAACTGCACCATGGCTTCGAGGCTCTCATCTGCCGAGGTGCCCGCCCCGAAGAATATGGCCATCATGGTAGCGTCCTCGCTGTTGAAGGCGCTGCTGACCTCATCTGGCAGGATATCGATCGGCACCGAAAGATCTGCCACCGTATCGAACCAGAGAACGGATTCTACGTTGTCCACCTTCTCCATCTTCGCCTTGAGTTTCGCTACATCCTTATATTCCATACCTTCGACAGTGATCAGGCCGTAGCCCCCTTTGCCGAACTCATCCAGAAGGATATCCTGACCTTTGATGGTCTCGATGGAATCAGGAAGATACGTGAGTACATCGAAGTTTACCCTCGTCCCGATGAACCCGAATATGGATGGGATCAGGAGCAGGAGCGCAACGATCAGTATCACCTTCCTGTGTTTTGTAACGGTCTGTCCGAACTTAAGCATTTATGTCTCCTTGAAAGTCAAAATTCATTGTTGCATTTTAAGCCGTTTGTATTATAATCCTCACTTCTTTACTAACAAATGTGCAAAACAAAACAGATGCACAAATTTTGTGCATCTGCTAAAAATTGTCCAAATTATTTCAATATCGCGTCCATATCCAGTGTGTCCAGTGCGTGCTGGGAACTCTGCAGGACCGGCAGAAGTGTTGCCCTGAAGATCTCATCACACAGTACTGCGATAGCCTCCGGCGGCGTGCCCATATCATCAGCAATCCACTGCTGGATCACTCCCTGGAATGCGCTTCGGTAAACAAGAGCCGCGATCTTCTTCGGCTCCTTCCCTGCCTTATCCGCCTCATCCGTGTGCTCTATCAGCCGGAAGATCACGCCATCGATCATCCGGCCAAGATACATATCGATGTTCTCGTGCTGCATCGTATGAAAGATGTGGTAGACCATATCTTTGTTCTCATACAGATAGTTGATCCCCGACAGGAATCCGGCCTCCCACTCATTCGTCTCCGCATATCTGTCGATGAGACTCTCTACTTCGTCTTCAAAAATGAAGTTCACCACATCATATATATCCTGGTAATAATAGTAGAAACTGTTCCTGGTAAGATCGCATCTGGAAGTGATCTCCTTGACCGTGATTTTATTCAGCGGTTTCTCCTTCAGTAGCTGTCTTGTCACCTCTGCGATCTCTTTTTTCGTTCGTTTTGCCATTTCTTGTCCTTTCACCTTACCAAACCTATTATAAATACGATAATGCATATTGACAAACAAATTATCAAAGTTTACCATAGTAATGCAACAAAATAATATCTTCAGGGCAGGGTGAGATTCCCGACCGGCGGTATAGTCCGCGAGCCTTCGGGCACGAAACGGTGAGATTCCGTTACCGACAGTATAGTCTGGATGAGAGAAGATGCGTTAGAAGTGACGATCATTTCTTTGTTTGGCTCTGGTTTCATACCGGAGTTTTTTAGAAAGTCGCCATTATGCAGAAATTTTGCCCTGTCTTCGTGACGGGGCTTTTTTATCAGGAGTCATTATGACAGACAGAGAATACATGCAGCGCGCCATAGACCTGGCAGTGAAGGGATGCGGTCATACCTCCCCCAACCCCATGGTGGGCGCTGTGATCGTAAAAGATGACAAGATCGTATCCGAAGGATATCACGAAAAGTACGGTGAGTATCACGCAGAGAGAAATGCCCTCTCCAAGTGCGGATGGAAGGCTCCCGGTGCCACGATGTATGTCACCCTCGAGCCTTGCTGCCACCACGGCAAGCAGCCGCCATGCACCGATGCAGTCAAAGAATCCGGCGTAACGAAAGTGGTGATCGGATCGAGAGACCCGAACCCTTTGGTATCGGGCAAAGGCGTCCAGATCTTACGAGATGCCGGCATCGAGGTGGTCACGGACTTCATGAGAGAAGAATGCGATGCCATCAACTACGTGTTCTTCCACTACATCAGCACAGGGCTCCCTTACGTAGTCTCCAAGTACGCCATGACCATGGACGGCAAGATCGCTACGAGAACGGGAGCATCTAAGTGGATCACGGGTGAAGAAGCAAGGCAGAGAGTGCAGGAAGACAGGAACCGATACTCCGGCATCATGGCAGGGATCGGAACCGTCCTGGCTGACGACCCCCTCCTCACCTGCCGCATCCCGGGAGGCAAAGATCCCGTGCGCATCATTTGCGACACGAACCTTCGCATTCCGGAGGGTTCTCAGATCGTACAGACCGCAAAGGATACGGAGACGATCATCGCATGCGCATCGGATGATCAGAGCAAGAAAGACGCTCTCACTTCCAAAGGATGCACGGTGCTCGACATTCCGAAAAAGGACGATCACATCGATCTGAACGTTCTCATGCAGAAGCTCGGGGATATGAAGATCGACAGCGTATATATAGAAGGCGGCGGACAGCTCCACTGGTCAGCCCTTGAGGCCGGCATCGTGAACAGAGTCCAGGCATACATCGCGCCAAAGATATTCGGAGGAGCGGATGCTCCCACACCTGTCAGAGGCATCGGATGCGATGTGCCGGCAAACGGCTTTCTGCTCACCTCACCTTCTGTCACGAGATACGGCGACGACATTTTGCTCGAAAGCGAGGTGATAAAGTGTTCACAGGAATAATCGAAGAGATCGGTAAGATCAAAGGGATCTCCAGAGGTTCCAATTCCGCAGTCCTGACGATAGAGGCTCACACAGTTCTGGAAGATGTGCATCTCGGAGACAGTATCGCAGTCAACGGCGTATGCCTCACCTGCACTTCCTTTAACGGGACGCAGTTTACGGCAGACGTGATGCACGAGACGCTGAACCGCTCATCTCTGGGAAGCCTCAGGATCGGAAGCAGCGTGAATCTCGAACGTGCCATGAAGGCGGACGGAAGATTCGGCGGCCACATCGTCGCAGGTCACATCGACGGCACGGGAAGGATCACCGATATCCGGCGCGACGACAACGCCATATGGTACACGATCCAGGCGGCACCTGAGATCATGCGATACATCATCGAGAAAGGCTCTATAGCCATTGACGGTATCAGCCTTACCGTAGCAGATGTGGGAAGAGATCACTTCAAAGTCTCCATCATCCCCCACACCGCAGCAGAGACGACTCTTTCGGAGAGACGCACAGGCGATATCGTAAACCTTGAAAATGATTGTATAGGCAAGTACGTAGAGAAACTACTGCAGCCTTATGATAATAAAGATAAAGGGATCACATATGAATTCCTTGCACAAAACGGATTTTAATCACAGGAGGATCAGATAAAACTATGGAAGACTTCAAGTTCAACACAATAGAAGAAGCACTGGAAGATCTTAAACAAGGCAAGATCATTCTCTGCACAGACGACCCTGACAGAGAAAACGAAGGCGATATGATCTGTGCAGCAGAATTCGCTACGACACAGAATGTCAACCTCATGGCAAGCGCAGCAAAAGGCCTCATCTGCATGCCTATGAGTTCCGAATACTGCACGAAGCTGCAGTTCCCTCAGATGGTAAGCGACAACACGGACAATCATGAGACGGCATTTACCGTTTCCATCGACCACGTGGAGACAACCACAGGGATCTCCGCTGCGGAGCGCGGACTTACGGCTCGTAAGGTCATCGACCCGAACTCCAAGCCGGAAGACTTCAGAAGACCGGGACACATGTTCCCTCTCAGAGCGAAACCGAACGGTGTTCTGGAGAGAAACGGACATACGGAAGCAACCGTGGACCTTTTGCGTCTGGCAGGAATGGAAGAATGCGGTCTTTGCTGTGAGGTCATGAGAGATGACGGTACGATGATGCGTACGCCGGAGCTCATCGAGCTTGCAAAGAAGTACGACATGAAGTTCATAACTATCAAGGATCTGCAGGAATACCGCAAGCGCCATGAGAAGCTGGTCAATTGCGAAGCAGTCGTAGATCTTCCTACCAAGTATGGCTTTTTCAAAGCCTATGGCTACATCAACAAGCTCAACGGTGAGCACCACATCGCCCTGGTCAAAGGCGATATCGGCGACGGCAAAAACCTGCTCTGCCGTGTACACTCTGAATGTCTCACAGGAGACACCTTTGGTTCCCTCAGATGTGACTGCGGAGATCAGCTGGCAACTGCCATGAAGCAGATCGAGATGGAAGGACGCGGAATCTTCCTCTATATGCGTCAGGAAGGAAGAGGCATCGGTCTCATCAATAAGCTTAAGGCATACAAACTCCAGGATGAAGGTCTGGACACACTGGATGCTAACCTGGCTCTCGGCTTCGCCGGTGACCTTCGCGAGTACTACATTGGTGCTCAGATCCTGAGAGACCTGGGAGCAAGAGAACTGAGGCTCCTCACCAACAACCCGGATAAGGTTTACCAGATCAGCGACTGGGGTCTTGAGATCGTAGAGCGTGTACCGATCGAGATCGACCCTACCGAATTCGACAAGTTCTACCTCGAAACGAAGAAGGAACGTATGGGTCACCTCTTGGACAACCTGGGTGAGCACGAACCTGCATGTGACTGCCCGAGCTGCAGAGCAAAGAGACTCAATCTGGAAATGTTAAGAAAGAACAGTTAATCATATAGAAACAAAAGGAGAAAATATCATGGCAAACGTATTCGAAGGAAAATTAGTACCAGAAAAAATCAAAGTCGGCATCATCTGTTCAAGATTCAATGAATTCATCACTTCAAAGCTTCTCGGCGGCGCACTGGATACACTCCAGAGACACAACGTTGCTGAGGAAGATATCGATGTAGCATGGGTACCGGGCGCATTCGAGACTCCGCTCATCGCAAAGAAAATGGCTGAAAGCGGCAAATACGATGCTGTCATCTGCCTGGGCGCGGTCATCAGAGGCGCTACAACTCACTACGATCTCGTATGCAACGAGGCTGCAAAAGGAATCGCACAGGTTTCCCTGCAGACCGGCGTTCCTGTAATGTTCGGCATCATCACGACAGAGAACATCGAGCAGGCCATCGAGCGTGCAGGCTCCAAGGCCGGAAACAAGGGTTCCGATTGTGCACAGAGCGCTATCGAGATGGTAAACCTGATCAGAGAGCTGTAAGAACAAAAATACATGGGAGGCTGAGAAGCCTCCCTTTTTTGTACTACAATCCAAACATGTATGGTATGATGTCTCTATCTTACTTACGCGTTTAGAAAGACATAGCCATGAAAGAACGTTTCGCATCATTTCTGGTCGCCAGAAGCAAGGTGATCCTCATCATTTTCATCATCCTTGCTCTGGGCTGCGCGGCCCTCATACCTTTTGTGAACGTGAACCGGGATATGACGAAGTATCTGCCCCGGGATTCTGCCATGCGCCACGGTCTTGATCTTATGGAGACGGAATTCGGTACCGAAAACTCCAGCACTCTCAAAATCATGTTCGATGATCTCACGTCTCAGGAGGAGAAGGATCAGGTCCTCTCCCAGCTTGAGGCGGTGAAATACGTGGAGTCCGTGGACTACGAAGCCGGAAATGACGACTACGAAAGAGACGGGCACACTTTGTATGTGATCAATTCCGACTATGAACAGTACTCCGACGAGGCCAAAGAACTCTGGACCCAGGTGAAGGCTCTCTATGAAGATGAACACGAGATCACCCTCGGGGGCACCATCCACGATTCCAACGAGCTGGGGCTACCTCTGTGGATCGCCATCGCTGCTGTGATCCTGGTATTCGCCATCATCTTCATCATGGCCAACGCATGGATCGAACCGGTGGCCTTCATGGTGACGGTGGCCATCGCCGTCCTCATCAATATGGGTACCTACGTGTTCTTCCCGAGCATTTCCAGGACCACTTTCGGCATCGTCGCCATCCTGCAGCTGGCCCTCAGCATGGACTACTCCATCATGC
>CAMNNV010000087.1 GCA_946546075.1 uncultured Bacillota bacterium
ATATCTCCTGATCTTGTACCCATTACGAGACCTTCCAGTGGAGTAAAGCCCATGGATGTAGCAACGCACTTACCTCTCTTGATAGCGGATACGGATGCACCGTTACCCAGGTGGCAAGTGATGATCTTCAGATCATCGATGTTTACGTTCAGCATATCAGATGCTCTCTCTGCAACGTATTTATGTGAAGTTCCGTGGAATCCGTATCTTCTGATGCCGTACTTCTCATAGTATTCATAAGGAATCGCATAGATGTAGGATTCAGGCGGCATAGTCTGATGATAAGCTGTATCGAATACGGCTACCATCGGAGTTCCCGGCATGAGTTCCTGGCATGCAGTGATTCCCATCAGGTTTGCAGGGTTGTGCAGCGGTGCCAGTTCGATGCATTCTTCAATGTTCTTGAGTGCTTCTGCATCAACGAGTACGGACTGTGCGTACTTCTCTCCGCCGTGTGCTACTCTGTGACCTACAGCACCGATCTCGTCCATGGACTTGATCACGCCGTGCTCAGGATCTGTGAGCGCTTCGATAACGTTTCCGATGGCATCCTTGTGATCCTTCATCGGAATCTCTTTTTTGACTTTATCTTCACCGATCTTCTCGTGCGTGATCACGGAACCATCGATGCCGATTCTCTCTACAAGACCTTTGCAAAGCAGAGTCTCATTTGTCATATCCAGGATCTGATACTTCAGTGATGAGCTTCCGCAGTTGATTACTAATACTTTCATTGTTCCCTCCTAAGAAATAATATATTATGCAGCATTCTCATTATATATACAGGAATGCATATTTTCAACATAAAACTAGATAATAAATGGTTTAACTACTCTGTCTGAGTTCGCATACTCGTCGCGTCCCGTCAGATAGTTGTAGATGTCAGCCGCCCTCATGTCGATATCGAGCATCTTGCGCACCGCTTCATCATCCGGGATCTCTTTGTTCACGTTCGTGATCACGGGGATGTTGTCGCGTTCTTTGATCTCTCTGATGAAATCTCTTCCCAGACGGTCCGCCGCCAGCACTCTCGCATAGGCTGCCTCCTGCACCTCATCCTTCTTGATGTTCATGATCATATAGAGCAGAAGTCTTCTCATAGCAGACGACGTGTACCTCTTCGATGTCAGACTGTCGATCAGCGACTGCAGCGTCAGGTGCGTATGGATCTCCTTGGAGATCTTGTTTTCCAGGCCCTCACCCATGCAGTAGACGTCCGCGATCTCCTTAGTTGTTTTTCGCAAAACATCCGCGTGTACGATATCGAGCATCTTGGCTTCCGCAGGCCCCAGGTGCAGACAGGATTCCAGGAGGTACTGCAGTTCTTCCGGTATGAAAAGTGCCACCGTGTCCTTATCTCCGTCCGCCATGGCATCTCTGATCTGCGATGCTCCCGCATATCCCAGTTCCGTGTTCATCTCAAAGTATCCGCTGCCGCGTCTCTTGATGGTGAGCGGCGTGATGTGGATGCCCTGCTTCTTCCAGTAGTTGATCCTTTTGATGTACTCAAGACCCAGGAAGTTGTTCTGCTTCATGATGATATCGGTGATATCTTTGTCCAGGATCTCTGAGATAGCCGCCGTCCTGCATCTCGCATAGGAATCGCCGGTCTTCATCAGTTCGTTCTGGCGGGCTGCTATCTTATCTTCATACTTATCAATGTCCTCTGCCAGCTGGGACAGCACATCGATATCCCCCAGTTCGCTTCCAAAGGAAATGTAGTCCACTCCCATTCCTGCCAGGATGTCCACTGCGCCTCTGGCGAACAGTTCACCTCTGTTGACGGCGTAGACGAACGGAAGTTCCACCACCAGGTCCACGCCTGCTACGACGGCAGCCTTCGCCCTGAGCCACTTATCCCACGGAGAGATCTCTCCTCTCTGGGTGAAATATCCGCTCATGACGGAAACCACGCAATCGGCATCCGTGATCTCAAGGGTCTTCTCCAGATGATACTTATGCCCTTTGTGATACGGATTGTATTCTGCCACTATTCCTACTGTCTTCATGTTCCCTCCCCAGTAAAACAATATAGTTACAGGCAAAAAATCAGACCGTGTCTGTTGTTCACACGGTCTTTGATTTTATTACTCTTCTACATCCATTTCCTGTCCATCCTCTTCCGGTTCGTATGGCGGCATCTCAGGCTGAGGCGGTTCCTCTACGCCTGTGCTTGCTCTGTAAGACATCTCCTTGAGCTCTGCTCTGTTCGCTTCGAGAGCAGATCCAATATCCTCAAAAGCTTTCTCTATGCTGCTGAACATTTCTCCAAAGTAGATGGAGCTGAGATTGTCCATCTTGCCCTGGAAGCTGTGGAGGATGCTGTCGAGATAATCGTATGTACCAACCTTGAGTTCTCTGGCTGTATTCTCTGTGACTCTCATGAGTTCATCGGCTCTCATCTTCGATCTTACTGTGATCTCGCTTGTCTCAACGAGTTTATCAGCCTGATTCTGAGCATCTTCGATGACCTTCTCATACTGAGTCTTGGCTTCTGCGATAATTCTTTCTCTTTCGTTCTTGATCCACTGAGCCTGCTGAATCTCATCCGGAAGTTCAGCTCTGATCTCCCTTACTATCTCCAGAAGTTCCTGTGAATCAACCATGATCTTACCTGTGAGCGGAAATCCTGCCGCAGTATCCACGATCTCTTCAATTTCTTCCAAAAGTTCCAAAACTCTCATTTTTTCCTCCTACTTGTTACCAGCAAGCTTCTCTTTCATTCTTAAATATATATTCTCCGGTACGAGGCCTTGGATCGGACCTCCCAGGCTGTGGACTTCCTTGACCACACTGGAGCTGATGTATGAATACTCCGGATCGGACATCAGAAGAACCGTCTCGACGCCATCGTTGAACAGGCGGTCGTTCATCTGTGCCATCTGAAGTTCATAATCAAAATCCACGCTGCTCCTCAGTCCCCTGACGATGACATTGTACCCATTCGCATTGACGTAATTGGCAAGAAGCCCCGAAAAGCTGTCAACGCTTATATTGCCAAGGTGAGAAAGCGTTTCTTTGATCATGTCCTCACGCTCCTCAAGGGTGAACATGGATTTCTTGGAGGGATTCATGATGATCCCTACAGTCAACTCATCAAAAAGACCTGACGCTCTCTCTATGATATTGAGATGCCCCATAGTCATAGGGTCAAATGAACCTGTGATGAGTGCTTTCGTCGCCATGGTGCCGTACCTCCAATCATACTAATTATAGCACCTCTGTACCTGCAGTACAACCATATATTGATAACATTACGATTCCGTAACGTCGTTCTTTTATCTTCGTGAAGCCGTGAAATTCCTCCGGGAAGACCTCCTCTTTTCGGTGCTCCGCAACGATAAGCCCGTCCTCATTCAGAAGCTGGTTTTCGCTGATGAGCTTGAAGCAGTCCTCCATCATTCCGCTGCCGTATGGCGGATCCAGAAAAATGATATCAAAAGGTTTTCTCTGTGATGACAGCACCCTCCTGAAATCTCCTGTGACCACTCTGGATCTGTCTTCTGCCCCGCAGTGTGCGATGTTGTTTCTCACCATCTTGATGGAATCACGGCTCTGGTCTGCGAAAACGCATTCCGCCGCACCTCTGGAGATGGCCTCCAGCCCGAGACCGCCTGTCCCTGCGAAAAGGTCCAGCACTCTGCTGCCCCAGATGTCGTTGGCAAGGATGCTGAACAGCGCTTCCCTCGCCTTGTCTGTCGTCGGTCTTACCGAGTTATCCTTAGGAGACTCTAAACGCCTTCCTTTGAATTCTCCTGCTATTATCCTCATTTCTGTCCTCTATAATTCTTCTATCAGTTCCTCTACCGTTTTGCCCAGGATCGGATGCCTCTTCCAAGGTGCGATCTGAAGCAGCGGCTTCAGCACGAAATCCCTGAAATGCATCTCCTTGTGCGGGATGACCAGCTTCTCGCTGTCCAGCACGAGATCATCATAAAAGATGATATCAAGATCCAGTGTGCGCGGTCCCCATCTGACTTCTCTTTTTCGTCCCGCTTCATTCTCAATGTCGTGGAGCGCATCCAGAAGCTCCCATGGATCCTTCGTCGTCTCCGCCTCCAGGACACCGTTGAGAAAATCGTCCTGCTCCACCTTGCCGTACGGCTTGGTCACGATGAAATCCGAGACCTTCGTCACCTTGAGATCATCGAGTTCATTCAGCGCATCCACAGCGGCCCAGAGATACCCTTCTTTGTCCCCCATGTTGGATCCGAGAGCGATGTACACCGTGTGTTTCTGCCTCGTGACCTGCACCGATACATTCTCCAACGGGAGCCCTATCGGCGCCCATGGCTTGAACACTTCGATGGTGACCTTCTCCACCTGCTCGTATCTTGTCAGGATCTCCTGCGCCAACTGATCCGCCAATGTCTCGATCAGCTCGTAGGTATTGTCCTGGGTGTAGTCGCTGATGAACTGGCACAACTCACCGTAGTTGACCGTCTTGTCGAGGTCACCGGTGACCGCTGCCTTGTGAAGATCCGTATAGATCTCGGCACTGATCTGGAATTTCTGTCCCAGGATCCTCTCCTCCGGGAAGACACCGTGATTGCCGAACACTTCCAGTTTCTCGATCTTTATCCTATCCATAGCGATCTCCTATCCTGCCAGAATCGCTTCTGACATCTGTATAACGCGCTTGTTTTCTTTCACATCGTGGACTCTCACGAAGGAGCATCCTTTCATCACACCGATTACCGTGGTGGCAAGGGTTCCCTCCAGTCTCTCATCCTTCGGAAGATCCAGCGTCAGCCCTATGACAGACTTTCTCGAAGTTCCGAGAAGTACCGGAAATCCCATCTTGATGAATTCCTCCAGATGGTTCATGACCGTCAGATTATGTTCATACGTCTTGCCGAATCCAACTCCGGGATCCAGTATGATATGCAAAGGGTCCACGCCTGCATCCAGTGCGATGCCTACCGATTCCCTGAGATCGGTGACCATCTCTCCGATGAGGTCATGATAGACTGCATCCTCCCGGTTGTGCATGAGCACGCAGGGAGCACCGGAAGCTGCAACGATCTTCGCCATCTCGGGATCCGCCCGGAACCCCCAGATATCGTTGATCATATCGGCCCCCGCAGAAAGCGCGGCCTTTGCGACAGAAGCCTTGTAGGTATCCACCGACACCGGCACATCGAACCGTTCTCTTATGGCTTCGATCACCGGCACGACTCTGGAGATCTCCTCCTCGTCCGCTACCTTGGTGTACCCCGGTCTTGTGGACTCTCCGCCTACGTCTATGATGTCTGCTCCCTCGCCGATCATCTCCTCCGCGTGGTAGAGTGCCTTGTCCAGGCTGTCCCATTTGCCTCCGTCGCTGAATGAATCGGGAGTCACATTGAGGATGCCCATGATATAACATTTTTTCTCAGTATCGAAGTTCCTGCCTCTGATGATCACAGTCAAACACCCACTTCCAGATTCATCTTCTCCTCAGGCCAGTTGCATTCGCTTCTGGCCTCACAAGCAAAACAAAGGCGAGACATTTTGTCCGCCTTGTATAATCTTCTGCCGAGAGCAGTCCTTTCATCGGAGCTGCTTCTGTGCCCCAGGATCGCCTCGCAGACAATGTCTGTCTCTTCCGGACTGTATCCGCAGCCTGCGAGGATCTCTCGCGCAAGATCCGCCCCTGCTGTTTCGTGAGGGATGCCCTTCGTATACTGCGCATGACGTCCGATGTCGTGGAGGAGCGCTGCAGCGTAGATGAGATCTCTCGGCGCATCCTCTCCCGCTTCAAGGGCCTCGATATACATGAGCCTTGCCACATCAAGAAGATGCTCTATGCCGTGGCGGCAGAACTTCCTGTCCTTCTCATCTTCTCTGATATGCTCAAGTTCGCGCACGAACCTGCTGTCTGTACAGATCCTGTTAATCCTGTCCATATTGTCTTATCTTATTACTGCATGGAGGAATGCCTGCTGCAGGTCGAAGTTCCTGTCGAAGGCTCCTCTC
>CAMNNV010000088.1 GCA_946546075.1 uncultured Bacillota bacterium
TTCCACAGTTTTCACGTCGATAGGAGGAATCCGATCATATGCCGCTCTTCACGGTTTCAACTTTCCTTATGTTTTTTCATCGATTGGCGGAATCGGGTCGCCGCTACCCTTTGCGATTCCTACTTTTCTCACGTTTTTTCATCGATTGTTGGAATCGGGTGATGCAGGATCAAGTGTCGCCTCTCAGGATTCCAACTTTCCTCATGTTTTCGAGGCAAAAGGGGAAATCGAGTCTTTTGCAGCACACTTCAATAACGAAGACACAAAAAGAACGGCGCCATTGGCGCCGTCCCATATAAAGCATCTATGCTCTTTCTTCAATGATCGTAAGCAGGTCTGCGAATACGCCGTATCCTGTCTGCTCTACGTCAGCTGACTCTTCGATGATCGTCATCGTTCCCATCAGGTCTGTTGTGATGGATACTGCTAAGCTTGTGCCACTTACTGCAGCGTAGGAATCGAATCTGCTGATTCTCTCAGGCTTGACTGAGATCTGCATCTTGCCGTTCTTCCTGTATGCTCTGCAGATGTACTTGATGACTTCATTGTCATCAGCAGCTGCTTTGATGTCCTCGAGTGTAATGCCCTGTGAGCATTCAACATCCAGCTGCTCCACATCCATCGGAGTCATGTCTGCATCCATGAATGCGTTTGCCAGAGCGATCATCTTGATGAGGGATTCCTGTCCTGTCAGGTCCGTCTGCGGATTCGCTTCGATGAATCCTCTGTTCTTACCTTCTTCCAGGATCTCTTCCTGACTGAGGCCTCTCTCCATGCCGCTGAGCATGTAGTTGAGCGTCCTGCTCAGGATACCTTTGATCTCTATAACGTTGCAAAGTTTGAGGTTCTCTCTAACGATACTGAAGAGCGGTGTTCCGTCCAGTACGGTTGTCTCGTACATGAACTTGCATCCATTCTCCTCAGCCAACTGCGTAAGCTCTTTGAAGTGCCATGCGAGAGGTCCCTTGTTGGAACAGATAACGTCCTTGCCTCTCTTGAGAGCGGCCTTCACGTGATCTGTAGCCACACGGCCGGAAGCATATTCCAGCGGAGTCATCTCGATCAGAACATCGTATTCCATGGACTCAGCTACATCGAGAGCTGTCTTCTGTATTCTAGGCTGTGAGCTTGCAGGGAACGTCTTCTTGCCTTCGATCAGATTGAGTGCATACTCCAGATCGATCCCCCATGCGTCGACCATGATGCCTCTCGTCTTCGTCGTAATAGCAACTACCCTGACCTCGGTGTCAAACTTCTCTTTCATCTCCTGCTCTTTCTCGAGAAGAAGATTCGCAAAAGACTGTCCTACATTACCAAATCCCAGCATTGCGACCTTGATAGTTTTCATCGTACTCATCCCTCATTTCTTTAAAAATCTATTTTCATTATAGATTTATTCTGCATCGTTATCAAGGGGCTCTTTTTCTGCCTCCGGATCTGCCTCAACAGACTCACCCTCTTCACTGTTCGTCTCCGTGATAACGGCACCCAGATTCACCGTATTCTTCTCCAGCTCAGCCACGAGGTTGTTCAGTTTCGCCAGCTTCTCATCCGAGATATTCTCTTCATACAGAGCCTGACGTGCATTGTACAAAATATCCTCGATCCTTCTGTGTACGGCGTATATCTTATTATTCGTGTTGTTGAGTGCTGCCTCGTCGAAGTCTTTCGCTGCCGCCTCCTTCGTCGTCACGATCTCATCCTTCAGAAGTTCATACTCGGAATTGCCGTGTACAACGATGGTATCATAACCCAGCTGCTCCTTTACCGTCTTCGCAAAGTCTTCTTTTGACTCCATCTCGCCGTGTACCAGGAAGATCTGCTTCGGTGCCTTCTGGAAGCCCTTCAGCCAGTCGAGAAGTCCATCTCTGTCAGCGTGTCCGGAGAATCCTTCGAGGTTGTGGATCTCGGCCTTACACTCGATCGTCTCGTTGAACAGCGTGATCTCACTTGCGCCATCCAGCAGCAGTCTACCCAGTGTTCCTTCTGCCTGATATCCGACAAAAACGATGCTGTTTCTCGGATCCCAAAGGTTGTGCTTCAGGTGATGCCTGATCCTGCCTGCTTCGCACATGCCGCTGGCCGAAATGATCACCTTCGGTGCGCTGTTGCTGTTGAGCATCATGGATTCTTCGCTGGATCTTGTGAACTGAAGGTTCTCGAATTCCAGCGGGTTGTCGCCCTTCGTGATGTAGTCCTTCGTCTCCTCGTCAAAAACCTGCGCGTTCTTTTTGAACACTTCGGTGGCTGTCGTCGCCATCGGCGAATCGATGTATACCATGAGATCCTCGAAATCTTTGTGATATTCGCTGTCGGAATCGTATACCCTGTTGAGCTCGTAGATCAGCTCCTGCGTCCTGCCCACTGCGAATGCCGGGATAACTGTCGTACCACCGCGCTTCTTCGTGGTCCTGATGATGTCCATGAGCTTCTTGACATCCAAAGAGTTGTCAGGGTGCAGTCTGTTGCCGTAAGTGGTCTCCATGATGAGGTAATCGGCCTTCTTGATCTTCACTGGGTTTCTGAGGATCGGTCTTTCCATGACGCCCAGGTCACCGGAGAATACGATCTTCGACTCTCTGTCTTCTTCCTTTACCCAGAGTTCTGTGATGGCGGATCCCAGGATGTGTCCGGCATCGTTGAATACGATCTTCATCTGGTCATTGATCTCGATCAGCTGATCGTACAGGACAGGCTTGACGTATTTTAAGGATTCCACCGCATCATTGAACGTATAGAGCGGCTCCACCATCGGTCTTCCGGCTCTCTCGTTCTTTTTGTTCTTCCATTCAGCTTCTTTCTCGTGTATATAACCCGCATCCTTCAGCATGACATCCAAAAGGTCTGCTGTGGCGTCGGTACAATAAATATCTCCTCTGAAGCCTCTCTTCACAAGAAGTGGGAGCCTGCCGCAGTGGTCGATATGCGCATGGCTCAAGATCACGCACTCGATCTCAGAAGGATCAAACGGGAACGGCTCAAAGTTCAGTTTCTCCTGTGCTTTGCCGCCCTGGAACTGACCGCAATCGAGCAATATCTTATGATTCTCTGTCTGGATCATGTGGCATGAACCGGTTACGCCATCTGACGCTCCGCAAAACATTATTTTCATCTTAAGTAACTCCTTGTTTTAACTCCTACACTTAGATGCAACTATACTCTATTATACACCGCCTCTGCTATTACCGTCAAAAACAAACAGGGGAATCGAAGTCCTCGATTCCCCAGATATATCAACATTATTCTCTCGTACAAGCAAGCACGAATGACGTATCATCATCCACTTCATATAGGAGCATCAGATCATACTCCGGATCGTCCCAGTTCTTCATATGAAACTGCGTCGTCACCGTATAATCGTACCGGATCCCGTCCACATCCGTGAAGGAAACCTTGGCTCCCGGTTTCGCCTTTGTCAGCCGGCTGAACACATCGTAGCGCCCGCCCCGGATCCTGAACTTGCCTTTTACCGGTGATCCCTTGTCCAGTGTCGCAAAGTATGCGCGGTCGCCATCTTCTACTGTGACCGGTGTCCGCAGATCCAACGATGGTATCTCCAGTCCGCCCACGATATCCACATCCTGGACATTGATGACGCCCAGCGGGTCTCTGCCCATTCCGGAGATCTGCTCCGTCGTTCCAAAATACGGGATGACCTCCTCCATGGCTGCGATGGCTGCTTCAGACTCTGCGTTGGACTGTTTTTTTGGCATCAGCAGAAACGCTGCCAGCCCTACAGCCGCAACAATGATCAGAACAGCCAGGATCAAAAAACCTTTTTTCGCTCCTAAACGTTTTTTCATGCTTGTTATTGTTAATTGTTATTTTTCTTTTTTCTCCGTCCGAAAGCTGCATACAGTCCGATCGCTGCTGCTGCCAGCATTACGAGTACGTACCACAGCATATGTGAATCATCTCCGGTCTTCGGAGCTGGTGGTGTAGGATTTTCCGGCGGTATATACTTATTCGTGATCGTGTTGGCATACGTTGTACCATCTGCACCTTCTGTTGCGATGAACTTGCCGCCTACGCTCACTTTGTAGTTCGCCTTGATATCCTTTGTAACGACTTCCTGTACCACCCACTTGCTCGGGTCATTCTTGCCCTGACCAAGATCGGAGGTATCCCAGGATTCACACCAGTTGTTATCAGCATTCAGCTCAACCGTTTTCCAGTAGTTGCTGTCGTTCGGCTCTGCGTCATTGCCAAGATAGTATACCTTGACCTTGATGGATGCAGGACGTGCCTTCTTCTCCTTATCCGCATATCCCTTGTCACAAGCCCAGACCTTGTTGATCTTGATCTTGTCTACAAGTTCCATCTGCGGCTTGATCACCAGTTCCACATCGTCGTTCCAGACGAGAACCAGCATCGGCATTGGCCACCAGTAAGCCTTCTGCCCGGCCTTCGGATAATCATTTATGAGTTTGCTCTTACCCTTTAACAGGTAGAGACCGTTATCGACACCATCCACTTTGAAGGATCCATTGGATCCCACGTTGATCGTCATCGGATAGCCTTCCGGCTGTCCATCAGATTTCACGTAATTTGAAAGTGTCGCTGCAGCGTCCATCCATGCGTTGATGTACTCTGTCTCGCTGCTGTAATCCTCCTTGGATTTCTTCGCGAGATCTTCGAACGGCACATCAAAGTTCACATTCTGATAAGCCTTATCCAACACCAGATCAGATCCATGGAAAGTACCGACTCTATACAGAGTAGCCGTGGTGCTCAGATCCGAATCCGGTATCTGCAGTCCATCTTCTGTGACTCCTTCTACTGTGCCGTACTTACCTTCCACAGTATGCGCATATGTCGGTATTGCTGATATGATGAAAAGCACAGAGAATGCAATCGCTAATAAAACTACAAGTAACGCTCTGTGCCTAGCTGTCGTTTCTCTAAATGTCATGGTTTTCATAACTTCAAATCCCTATCCTCAAGATACGAAGACACCCTATTCTCCGTACCGCCTTTCTTAGCCCTGCGTGTCGTAAGTATCAACAGGACCAACAGCGCCAAAAGTATTGGCATCGACAGGAACGGCGCTATGTAGATCGGTTCAATCTGGATAGCATCCGCTGTAAGGTTGGCATCCCCGTTAGCATTCGGTATGCGATGTCCGCGGACCAGAAGTCTGTGGGTATTGATGCCATAAGGTGTGCACGTGATCAGCGTGCAATAGTCTTTGCCTTGCTCAATTGTCAAATTCGATAGATCCTCCGGCTCAACGATCCTGATCTGATCCACTTCATAGGTGAGAGTCTCATTCAATATCGTCTGCGTCCATGTATCCCCTTCCTTCAGCTTCGTGATGTCCGTGAAAAGACGTGCTGAAGGAAGTCCTCTATGTCCGGAGATGGAACAGTGCGAGCTCTTACCTCCGATCGGGAGGGAAGTTGGTTCCAGATGGCCTATGGCCGTCTGCAAAACTGCCTCTTCTGTACCATGATAGATCGGCAACTTCACGTGTATCTTCGGGATACTCACATACCCCATGATACCGGAATCGTCGATCTTAAGCATCTTGTTATATTCGTCTCTTTCTGCGTCGGTGAGGTTCCAATTGATACCGGACTCTCCCAGCCTCTTGTTATATGCACGGGCTTCTTTGAGAAGCTTCTCGTAATCTTCCGTGTCCATCGTGGAAACCGTGTCGCTGTAGGACATGATTGCCTGCGTCTGATGGAAAGAGTTCCAGTAATTGGCTACCGATGGATAAAGAAGAAGTCCGGCGCCGACCATAAGGCCGGCGACCATGATAACTGTCAATAAGTGTTTTTTGATCCAGTTTCTCATCGGATTCTTCCTTTTAAGCTATAGTC
>CAMNNV010000089.1 GCA_946546075.1 uncultured Bacillota bacterium
CTGCAGTATCCAGTACAGCCAGTTCGATTTTTCCTGTGTAAGTTCTGTTATACATATTACTCCTCCTTTTCCTATAAGTTCTCCTTTAACTATCTCAACTCTAACACCCTCATATAAAGCACCGCTCAAGCAAGCTTTCAGAAAACTTAAAGAATTCACAAATTATTCCTTAAACAAAAAAGCAGGTTCATTCACCTGCTTTTTGCTAGATATCTATTTACACAGTCTGTAACGCATCGGATATTCCGGTTATGATCACTTTTGTTGCGGAATACACGGATTCTTCTCCGTCTCTGAGCTGTATGGAGGAGTCTTTGTATTCTTCCGTGATGTTCCATGCTTTGCATCCTGCATCTCTGAGGGTGTGCTCCACTTGTTTTCTTCCCTCGTGGGTAGCGTAGAACAGCGCCTCTTCTTTTGAGGTATATTCGAACCTCTCCCAGGATGTGTTGAGGATGTATTTGCCCTTGAGGTATGTGATCAGCAGTTCCTCCTGGGCGATCACCTGACCCGATGCGGCGCCATAGGCATTCGCGACTTCCGCGTGCTCCGGGACGATGACTTCCACACCCAGCTTTTCGCCGGCAGGCACCACCCACTTTTCTGCGGGAGCACCGATGGCGACCACCGGTTTTCGGAGCCCCATCCTTATGTTGAACACAGAATCGCTGCTCTTATGTATCGCTCTATCCAGGAACATCATGGCCTCCCGGCTCGATGCGATATCCATATCCTCTTCCTCGAAATCGGCGATGCTTTGCATCATGGTAAGGGCGAGCTTGTCATGCACCAGACTCTCTGCGAGACTCACGAACTGGTTCAGGGTGAGCTTCATCCGTTCTGCCAGGATCTGCGCAGCCTTTGTGGAGATCTCCTCGTTCCATTCGCTGTACCGGCCCAGTATGTGCATGAGATCCGTCGGCGTAAAGGAGATCCTCGCGATCAGCCCGCCTTCCTCCAGGTGTCCCAATTCCACCGTCTCTGGATCCTGCCCGATCGCCTCCGCTATGTATATGATGCTGTGCGGACGGTCTTTCAGGACTTCGATCACCTTTTTATCCTTTTCTGAAAGCTCCTCGATCCTAGCTGCAACAGCAGAACCGCCCTGATACATGTAGCAGTCCACCTCGTGCTCGGAATAGTACTGGAACTCCCCTTCTCTTCGGAAGGACCGCATCTCCCTGGTAAGTCCCGGGTATCTGGCGCCGATCACGCAGAGAGGCCACACCTTCCTGGTGCGCAGTCCCAGCTTGCCTTTTTTGTCCAAAGCGATCAGGCTGTCTCCTCCGAGACCGAATGTGGAGATCTCAACGGCCTTGACTCTCGTGTGCCATCCGCCCACCTTTGCTCCTTCCTTGCCGATCCTGACTCGCCCGTCCGCGATCTCGGCGTAGTCGCTGGTGGTGCCTCCCATATCCAGCACGATGCCTTCCTTATTTCCCGTCAGAGCCAGTGCTCCGATCACGCTGGCTGCAGGCCCCGAAAGGATCGTCTCGATAGGACGCTCTCTCGCCGGCTTCTCTGTCATCAGGGTACCGTCACCCTTTACGACCATGATGGGAGCATCGATGCCCCGCTTTCTCACCGTTTCAGCTGTGGCCTTCAGCAGCTCATCGATGACGGGTATGAGCCTTCCGTTGAGCACGGCGGTGATGGTCCTCTGGTCGAAGCCCAGGCTCGTGGTCAGCTGGTGTGCTCCCACAACAGGGATGGCCAGCTTTTCTCGTATCTCAGCCATGACCTGCTTCTCGTGTTTCGGGTTTCTGACGCTGGCATATCCGGATACTGCGATGGCGTCGACTTTGCCCCGCATCGTCTCGATGACCTCATCGACTTCTTTGAGATCCAGGTCTTCTGCGATGTCCCCCATGATGCTCATGCGGCCCCGGATCTTCACCTTCACCTCGGCCGGGATATCGATATCGGGTTCTGTACCCATGTATATGAGCCCTGTAGCGGCTCCTCTTCCTTCCACGATCGCATTGGTGGCAAGTGTCGTGGAGATCGATACCATCTTGATCTGCTCAGGTTCTTCAAGCGCAAGCTTATCCATGCACTCTCCGATCCCTATCGAAAGGTCCTCTTTGGTGGTCAGCGCCTTGGCCTTTGAGATGATATCTTTCGTTTCCATATCAACGACTACGCCGTCCGTATATGTACCGCCCGTATCTATTCCTAAAATAAAAGACATTGCCAACCTCCTTATTCGTCCAACTTAAGCTAAGTCTGGTTTTACAATGTCTTAAAAATCTCTGTTTTTCAATAGGTTTCGTCAAATCTTTAATCAATCTTTGAGTCGCGCGCGATCTTCTGTTCTGCGATGACCGCCGCATTTTTGCATATCATGACGGCACATATGACCATCAGGATGCACATGAGCTCGGTAACGATACAGATCGAGACGTAGGAATGATACATGGAAAGAGCCACGGAGTAAAGCGTCCCCTGTATCGCTGCTCCAAGATATGCGAAAGCATTCAGGATCCCGGCTACCGTGCCCGGGAAAATCCTGCCGCCCTGGTCGATGGCGTGGATCCACAAGATCCCGTTGATACCGTAGATCACGAACCCCGTGATGAATATCCCCACTCGGAGAGCCTGGGCACTTCCTACCATCGGAAAAACGATGACGATGCTGGCACAAAGAGCTGCCATGGCCACTACCACGATACCTTTGTTGTCGAGATAGTGACGTCCTGTCACCCACGTGATGATCATGGTCCCGATCGCCATACCGAGAGGCAGCAGCACCTGCTCGTGTCCCGTCGAGAAAATCGAGCTGCTGGTCTCCCCACCGAAATAGACAGGCATCCACTGGAACAGGCCATAACGGACGATGCTCGACAGGAGTGCGATGAAGCACCACACCATGAAATACTGTCTCCGGAACAGATACAGCACAAGCGTCGAGTACTTCCACTTATTCGTGCGCAAAAAAGTCTCGTTCTTTATCCTCTCACGGTTCTCGTATTTATACGGTTCGAAACCTGCTTCCTCTCTCGTTCCTTTGCACAGCACTCCGAAGAGCACAGTGAATATCAGCAAGGTGACGATCGATACCGCAATCCGTATCTTCCAGCTCGAAAACGGCAGTACGACTCCTACCAAGGCCGGGAGCAGATATGCCGTGATGTGTGAGATACCCGAAAAGAAGTTGGCGATACCGACGGATTTTCCCCATTCATCTTCTTTGAACAACTGGGCGATGATGTTTACTCCACCGGTCCAGATCGCGCTCTGTGCGAGACCGTTGCAGATACTGAAGAAGAGCAAAAGTCCCCAGGATCCCGCTGCGAGCATGACGATATTCAGAACAGATGTGAGGATGCCCGCCAGCACTACGGTCTTTTTGGCATTCCACCGATCTGCTATAAATCCTGTTATGAGGCTTCCCAGAGCGTAGCTGGCAAACACGCTGAAGATGAGGATCCGCTCCTCTGTCTGCCCGAACACCAGCTGGCCATGGTAATCATCCATAAAATTGATCACGCTGAATCTGCCCATGTATACGAAATTATACATGACACCGAAGGACAAAAGACTGATCCAGCCAAGTTTGTTTTTATCAATTGTCATTTAGGATCACCCGAAAATTCTTTAAGAAAAGCTGTGTTTACAATTTCTTCTAATTAATTTATCATAACAGTAGAGACTTTTCAAGGAGGCTGAAATGCTGTTACTTCCGGGCTACACTATGCTGGCATCCGTTCTCGTCACGCTGGCGCTCAGTTCCATCTTCTATATATTGTACAGACAGGGCCGCGATCATTTCATGCTGCTCTGGCTCATATCGTGGCTGGCCTATGCAGCTATGTTCCTCATGGATCTGCTGAACTTCAACATGCAGCTGCCTGCGGAAGCCTACCTGATGTTCCGCCATATGGCGGCTATACTGGGATCATTTCTTTTCCTGAAGGGCACCTGTGAGTTCCTGGATTATCACATGCCATGGCAGGTGACGCCTGTATTCATCGCTTCCTTCCTCTCAAGCATACTCTACCCTGCCGTACCTGCTCTCATGCAGACACTGCTTCTTCCGAATGTAGTCGTCATGTCCATGATGATCATACTGTCGGGGTGCATATTCCTGTCAAAATCCTGGACAAGAAACGTGCCCGAAAGAACACTTGCGGGCATCATCATCCTCCTTTGGAGCATATTCATCAACCACTTCAGTTTTACCTACTCTGCCCAGACCCTCGCACTTCTTTCGTACTTTTTCGGGCTGATCATGGTAAACGCACTGATCGTTACCATCATGATCATTTACTTCCGAAAAGTGCGATTTTTGGATAACAAAAATTCCGAGAGATTCCGGCTTCTCGTAGAGAATTCATCCGATGTGATGTTCCTGTACAATTACGGATCCCATGAGTTCGAGTACGTCAGCAACTCCATCGCTCCTCTGATCGGCGTGAGCGCAGAGCATCTCTATCTCGTACCGAACTGCTTTTTTGATAATGTCGAGATCGATGAAGACACCGGTAATCTGAAGAAGATCTTCGACCACCCGATCTACCTGCCGGGAAGCGGCGTGCTCACCCTCTCCGAAAACGGGGTGATCGAACGATGGTCACGGATCAATTATATGCCGATCACAGACAACACCGGGACGGTCGTTGCTGTAGAAGGCATTCTGCGAGATATCACGCAGCAGAGAAGGGCTGCCCAGGAAGTTGCAGCAGCAGAGAATGCCAAGAAGGAGTTCCTTCAGGATATCTCCCATGAGATCAAAACTCCGATCACGATAATCAACGGATATACCGAGACACTGATGAATAACCTCGTCCCGAAAGAGGCTTCCGATACATACATCAAGCTCATTCATTCCAAGGCGCAGATCCTGAACAATCTCATCGATGACCTGGCTTCTGCATCTGATTTCTCATCCCAGACAATGGAGTACAAATTCTACGAAGTAAATGCAGAAGACTTTTTCACCAAATGCCTGGAGGAAACGAGGATCTACATATCCGAATCCCTATGTCAGGTATCCTGTAAGTGCATCGTTGACCCGGCCGCTATAGTAATCGTCGATACGAACAGGATCATGCAGGTCGTCACGAACCTGGCAAACAATGCTCTGCGGCATACACCTGAAGGTAACCTGATCACGCTGACCTGCGAATCATTCCGACACGAGCGGATGCTCCACCTCCCCGAAAATGTATCCTCCGACGATCTGCCAATGGGCGACATCGTTTTCACCGTGAAGGATACGGGTGAAGGCATCCCTGAAGAGGATCTGCCGTTCATCTTCGAACGAAATTACAGCGGCAAAAACAGAACCACCGATTCCGATGCCATCATCCGGCCGCGAAAAACAGGCCTCGGTCTTTTCATCTCAAGGCAGATCATCTCTCAGCATTCCGGCACCATCACCGCCAGAAACAGCCCAGGCGGCGGCGCGGTATTTTCCTTCCGCATCCCGTACTACCTTTAGTCGGTGTTTTTCATTCCAGTTAATTCTTGCAAAATTATTAAACTCGCAGCATTAACAGGATATGACGACGATTCCGCAGGAGCTGTTACGGACACTGGCGGAAACGAACCTAGACAATAACAGAAGAGTCACCACGTGCTGAAGCACTGTGACTCTGGTATAAAATCTGCGCGCCAAATCGTAGATTTGGGCAGATTATTAAAAAACCTCGGAGACTGTTTGAGCCGAACGGCGAGTTTCTCCGAGGTTTTGTTATTGTCTGTGAGTGAGCCATCCTGTCCGTCAGTGACGAGGACTAAGCTCGACATATCCTGTTAAGCTGAACTACTTCAGTTCTACCTTTGCGCCAACTTCTTCCAGCTGAGCCTTGATAGCTTCTG
>CAMNNV010000090.1 GCA_946546075.1 uncultured Bacillota bacterium
GTCTTCGTTCCCGGCTTATTGACACCTCTCATGGTCATGCACATGTGCTCTGCCTCGATCATGACCATGACACCCTTTGGATCCAGATGCTCCTGGATGGCGTCTGCGATCTGCGCCGTCAGGTTCTCCTGGATCTGCGGTCTTCTGGCATAGGTCTCAACGACTCTTGCCAGCTTGCTCAGACCTGCCACGTTGCCTCTCGGGATATATGCTATATGCACCTGCCCGTAAAATGGGAGCAGATGATGCTCACACATGGAGAAGAACGGTATCTCCCTCTCTATGATCATGTTGTTGTTCGTTGCCTTGAATTTCTTCGCAAAAGGTGCAGCTTCATCCTTTTCCATGCCGCCGAAAATCTCTGCACAGGCTCTTGCGATCCTGTCAGGAGTATCTCTTAAACCTTCCCTTTCAACATCCTCTCCGATTCCTTCTAGCAATAATTTAACGCCTTCTTTGATTTTGTCCTGATCCATTTATTACTCCTAAAAAAATCCCGCTTAAACGGGAGCACTACAAATACCCATACAAGCGAGATGCATTGATCTATTTTTTGTAACGGGTGCAGGATCCATACCGCAACCAATAAGGTTATTCGTTCCCGGGCAACTCCCCATCCTCTGGGACACTATCGCACAGATCCCTACTTTACATATGAAACATATTGCAAGTATAACACCTGCCGTTTGGTTTTTAAAGGTTAAGAATGAATTCTTCCCCAAAAAGTTTCACGACGCGTCTTCTGAGCACGGAATACTTCTCACTGTCGAGCCCCGGATCCTCTTTCACGATGTCGAGGGCCGTGGCTTTGGCGTGATCCAGTATCTTAAGGTGCTTGGCAAGATCGGCTATGTTGAGGTCCGGAAGACCGTGCTGCCTCGTGCCGAAGATCTCTCCGGGGCCTCTGAGTTTCAGGTCTTCTTCTGCGATGAAGAAGCCGTCGTTTGACTGCTCCATGATCTCGCCTCGCTTCTTTGCGATCTCTGACGAGCTGCCCATGATGAGGACGCAGTAGGATTTCCTGCTTCCTCGTCCGACTCTTCCCCTCAGCTGATGCAGCTGCGCCAGGCCGAACCGCTCAGCGTTCTCTATGACCATCACGGAAGCATTCGGCACATTGATGCCCACTTCGATGACGACCGTGGCAACGAGGATATCGATCTGCCCGTTAACGAAGCGTTCCATGATGTCGTCTTTTTCTTTCTGCTTCATCGCCCCGTGTATCAGGGCAACGTTATAGGAATCGAAGCGCTCCGTCAGCTCCTCTGCCACTTCTTCTGCAGATCTTGCCTCCACAGCCTCCGATTCTTCGATCAGCGGCGTCACCACGTAAGCCTGCCCGCCGTCTCTCAGCTGGTCCTCCACGAAATCGTAGACACCCGGGCGCGCTTTGGAACTGACACACTTTGTATCGATCTTCTGTCTTCCCGGAGGAAGCTCGTCGATCACCGAAACGTCCAGGTCCCCATAGAGCACGACCGCCAGGGTCCTCGGGATCGGTGTCGCTGTCATGACTAAGACATTAGGATTCGTTCCCTTATCCTTGAGAAGCGTCCTCTGATCCACACCGAAACGGTGCTGCTCATCCGTGATGACGAGGCCGAGGTCATGGAACTGCACATCGGGCTGGATCACTGCGTGGGTACCCACCAGGATCTGTATGCTCCCGTCTCTGAGTCCTTCCAGGACTTCACGCCTTGCTGCAGCGCCCAAAGATCCCGTCAGCAGACCCACCTTGATGCCGTGGGCCGCGAAACTGGCGGACATTCCCTCGTAGTGCTGCTTTGCCAGGATCTCCGTTGGGGCCATCATGACGGCCTGGTATCCCGACTTCACCGCCTTGTACATGGCCACTTCCGCCACCGCCGTCTTGCCGGATCCCACATCGCCCTGGATCAGCCGGTTCATCACCTTCGTGCTCTCCAGGTCCGCCGAGATCTCGGCCACCGCCCTCTTCTGGGCCCCCGTGAGTTCATATGGAAGAGACGCCACGTATTCTTTTTCGGCGCCCTTCGCTTCAAAAGCGATGCCGTTTCGGTTCTCCCGGATGTTCTTTCGCACCGCAAAGAGTCCCGTCTGCATCACGAGAAGTTCATCGTATATGAAGCGGTATCTCGCCTCCTGCAAAGATTTCACGTCGCTGGCAAAGTGGATGTTTCGCAGAGCGTAGTCCATCGGGCAGAGCCTTCCCTTCTCCCGCAGGGCCTCCGGGAGGATGTCCTCCGCCTCATCGTACAGGTCCCGCACCTGCATCTGGAGTTTTCGGATCTCGTTCTGGGAGATCCCCTTCGTCAGAGGATATACGGGCACCAGGCCCCTTCTGCCGTCATCCTTTTCGAAGGAAGGATGGATCATCTGAAGGTGCGCTCTGTTCTCGCTCACCTGACCGTAAAACAGGTATTCTTCGCCCTCCTGCACCGCCTTTGCGATATACGACGCATTAAAAAATACGACCTCGATACCACCGGTATGGTCCTTCACCTTCAGGACCAGCCGCTGTTTCCTGCCGTATCTGTTCACATATTTACGTATCACCCTGCCCTTGACAAGGCATTTGTCCCCTGTGCGCAGCTGATCTATGTCCGTCACAGAGCTTCTGTCTTCATACGTTCTGGGGAAAAACAGAACGAGATCTTCCAGTGTCCTTATCCCAAGGCGCGACAACGCCTCAGCTTTCTTGGGGCCAACGCCTTTTAATGTGGTGACGTGATCAAGAAGTCTCATTATCTGCTTACCTCGATATTTCTCCTCACGAGATTCTTACTCAGAACGCCTGTCACGACTACCGTGACTCTGACAGGGCTGATCCTGAGTATCTTCTCCATATATTCATATATATAATCGATGAGCCCGTTCGTGGCTTCGTTTATACTCATACCAAATCTGACCACGATATACACCGTGATCTGCGTGCCGAGATCTGTCTCTTCGATCTTTATGGTGTTGGCTCCGCCTGTCTGCAGGTTGCCCGATCTGCTTCTTCCCGATGGGATCCCCGGCAGCCTCTTGACGTTATTGTAAAGGAGCACTTTGCCGTCAAAACTGTCTACGCCCTTTGAGATGATCTTTCTGATTATATTATCATCGTAATGTATTGTCCCATGTGTAGTCTCGATAGTAAACATTTTCACGAATGTCCCTTCTAATTAATAACGCCCACCGGGTACCCGATGAGCGTATCGTGACAATTCTTAGATGGCACGGTTGATTTTGCCTGATCTGATGCATCTAGTGCATACTTTAGCCTTTCTGACTGTTCCGTTATCATCTATTCTTACGGTCTGGATGTTAGCATTCCACTTTCTTCTTGAATGTCTGTTGGAATGGGAAACGTTGTTTCCGGATACCTGTCCCTTACCGCATACCTCGCACTTGTTAGCCATCTTCCGCACCTCCTTATACTGTAGTATTTATAAGCTTACGCATTATTTCGTATCTATTTGCCTGATACGCCGGGCTGTCCACATCAGCCTTAGGTCAGGCTCGAACACATAGCATTATAGCATAGCAAAAATACTAATACAAGGATTATTTTGACCGATAATCAGTCATTTTCGCCGAAAAATTCCGACCTGAGGATGGACATGAGATGAAGGTCATAATATTTGCCGTCTTTTCTCGCAGCGTGACGTGCGACACCTTCTCCCGAAAAGCCCATGCCGGCATACAGCGACGCCGCTCTCTTGTTCCCTGTGAAGTAATCCAGTGTCACTCTCTCCATGTGGAGGAATGTGAAGCAGTACTCCAGCAGTTCCTTGAGGATCTCCCTTCCTGCGCCCTTGCCCCAGTACTCCTTATCCAGATAGTACTTCGTGACGTCCAAAGAATCACAGTTTCTGTCGATCCTGCTGATGTACATCCTGCCGACGGGCTCATTCTTCTCCCTGTCTACGATCGTATAGTCCATCTTCGTCGGATCGATACTGTTCTGGAAGCATTCCTTGACGACGTCTTCATACGTCCTGTCGGAATCGAAACTGAGATACCTTGTGATCTCGGGATCGCTCTCCCACTTCGCAAAGTATTCGTAGTCTCCAAATTCACTTTCACGTATTACGAAATTCTGAGTTTCCATGATCTGCATAGCTGATTCATCTCCTGTATCTATATAAATAAGTAATCAAACTTTCACCAAACCTTAACAATTAAAAATCCATATATGTTATTATATCATCGTATATTTTATTTTAACAGACAAAAGGAGAAAAGCAATATAATGAGAAAGATCCTCGTCCTGGCTGCTTTATTCGTAACGTCAGCCATGCTCTGCCTTACAGGATGCGGCTCCGGCGACAGACAAGGCGAACTAGAGACGATTTACAGCGATACATATGAAGAACTTCAGGAAACCTTTTCTGATTCCGGCAGCAAATTCACCATGGTAGAGGAATACGTCAGATCATGGGCCAAGTCAAATGACATCAAAGTATTGGATCAGGCCGATAGTTATATGATCCTCAAGAACAAGAAAACAAAGGATGCCAAAGACGCCAAGTCCGTCACACTGCACTGCTCTGTGGATACGCAGGACATGATCAACACGAATCACATACTTGCCACTTCCCTCACATCCCTTTTGGGACCGGAGACTCACGGCACCATCAAGCTCATCATTTCAGATGCAGGCACGAATGATTTCGCAGGTGTGAGACAGATCCCTGCCGATCAGCTGAAGACCGGCAACCTCATCCACCTCAAGGACAGCGAGAAGAAAGAACTGAAGACATTCGGCTCCTATGCATTCGACGCTACCCTCCACAAGGGCATCAAGCGTGAAAAGCCTACACATACCAATGCTTACGAGATCACCATGAACGTAGGCAATTATAAAGACTCATTCGATTACACCAACAAATATCCGGACCCGATTGAAGTGGTGGGCAACTATCTGGCTACAAGCAAAAGCAGCGGCTACCTCTTCCAGCTGGCGTCCTTCAAATCAAAAAAATCCGACGGCGGTACTCCGGAGTCGGCTAAAGCAGTCATCGTTATCGACGACAACAACGTCGAAAAAATGCAGAAGAGATTCGACAAATCCTTCGACAGCATCAAGAAGCGCTGCGAGAAACTCGGTATCGACTTCGTCTACACCTTCACCGAGACCAGCATGCCGAAGCAGGTCATCGACGACAAGTCTTCCGGCAGGCTCATAAGCCTTCTTTACACGCTGGATCCTGGTATATTCTATCAGGATGAGGATACCGGCGAGATCATTTCGGCGAAGGAATTCGTCAAGGTCTCAACGAAAGGCGACCAGTTCACACTCAAGGTCAAGGGCCGCAGCAAGACAGAGGCCAGCCTTACTGAACTGAAGCAGGCCCTCGCCACCATGGCAGGCCTCAGCGATGTGAAGTGCAACGTCACGAAGGAATACACCACCTGGTCATCAAAGGATGACACGGCAGCCTACTTCAGAGAAGCCCTGGGCGTAGCCGAAGACGATGAAATATCGACACTTAAGACATCCGAGCTGAACATCCTGGCAGAGAAGAGACCATCCCTTTCCTGCCTGAGCTACGGATTCAGCCTGGCAGAAGATAAAGATGCCATCACGGCTATCACAGGATTCATGTCCCACGTGGCCGGAGTTGATCCCGAATAATGAAAGAGCTGACACGTATTGTGTCAGCTTTTATATTTGTCGTCTTGTTGATTGCTATCCTAAATAGGAAAACGTCGCATGGGCTGTGGCGGTGAGTTTGCCTGTTTTCACGTCGTATGCTTTGCACTCTACTCTGCCCAGCTTCGAGCCGAGATGAACGACGGATGTCCGGAAATCGAATGCGTCTCC
>CAMNNV010000091.1 GCA_946546075.1 uncultured Bacillota bacterium
TTTCATTTTATTCTCTGCCATCCTGCACCTCCAGTCTCTTTCGCAACTCTCTGCGTGCTCTGTACAGCCGCTTCTTCACCGTTTCTTTGCCGCAACCCATATGCTCCGCGATCTCAGTCAGACTCTCGTCACGAACGGCATAGAGCATCAGCGTCGTTTTGTAGATCTCGGGAAGTCCATGGATAGCTTCGATGATACGGTCCATATCATATCTTCGAAACATCTCTTCCTCACCACTCTCTACCGGGGTAGCGAGATCCATGAGCCCTTCTGCATCTTCTGCCATGACAAACTGTGGCTCCCTGCTTTTCTTTCGCAGCATGTCGATGCATACGCTCTTAACAACTAAGACGATATAATTCTTCGTGCGGGGACAGATTATTTCGTCAAAATCGTGAAAATGTTTTATGATGCGTATGAATGCCTCGCTCACTGCGTCCTCCGCGGCGCGGTCACTGCCGAGCATTCCTTTTGCAAAATAAAACATTAGATTTCTGTATTCATAATAAAGCTGTTCAAATCGCCTCTTGTCTTCCGGCGAATCGATCAGCTGCAGTAGTGTAACAAGCATATCCGGTCTCCTTATTACTTATGTCGTATGTTCATTATACCACAGCTGAACAGTTCCTCCGCTCCTCCCGAAACTCAGTCCCTGATCTTTTTGATCCTGATCTTTGCCCCGGATTTTCCCTGCTTCCTGCTGTACTCCGCCAGTATGTCGCGGATCTGCTGGCTTGCAGCCTCTACTTCCTTTCGGAACTCATCGGCGCTGATCTTGAAGGCGTCGTTGCCCATGATGATCAGCTGCTCCAGCCTGTCGGAAGTGGCCACGCGCACGCGGTATTTTCCTTTCAGTTCGTAGGTCGTTTTCTCGATATACGCATCCGCCGTCTCCGCTTCCTTCGTATAGACGACGGTGATGTTGGCATGCTTCTCCACCTTGCGCTGCCCGTCCTTGACCTTATACGCATCGAAGACGAGGATGAGCCGGCACTTCCTGACCCCCTGATAATTCTGCATCATTTCGATCAGGGCATCCCTGGCCGCATCGATATTTGTCTCGGACAGCTTCCGCAGCTCCTCCCAGGCAAAGATGATATTGTACCCGTCCACCAGAAGATATTCCGGCAAAACAGGCTGCGGTTTGATCTTCCTGTTCGTGTTCTCGCCCTTGATCTCCTTTGGCGCGATGTAGCTGTTTCGCAGCTGGCGCGGCTTGGCCTTGACAAAAGCCGGATGGGAGAAATCCTCATCATAGGAGGAAGAACCGCCGGCTGTATAGGAAGGCGCCGCCTCTTTTTCTTCCGTCACTCCCGGGATATAAACAGAGGTGTGGAGCATCTCGTCCACCTCGTCCCACTTCACGTTGTAGCCCGCACCGTGAGCACAAAAAACAGAATCCGCCGGGTTGAGGGCATCCTTGTCGGGATCGTACGTGGACTCCGCCAGCACCCTCTCCTGATCGTGGCACTCCCTGTAGCCGTCCATGGTGCAGATCAGGTGCCCGTGACCCTTTGTATATGAATTGACCTTGACGTTGTAATCCTTCATCTCCGAAACCGGCGCCGAGCCCTCCAGGACCGCCGTCCCGTCAGCAGACGTGGACAGCTCGAACCCTCCGCCCATTCTTTGGATGTCGGACATGGCCGTTCCCACCACTTCCTGCGGCAGCTCCAGCACGAAGGAATACCAAGGCTCCAAAAGGACGCACTCCGCCTTTCTCAGGCCCTGCCGGATAGCTCTGTAGACCGCCTGCCGGAAGTCGCCGCCCTCCGTGTGCTTATCGTGAGCCCTGCCGCCGGCGATGCTGATCTTCACATCCGTAAGCGGTGCTCCCAGAAGGACTCCCGGATGCTCCCGTTCCAAAATATGCGTGATGGCCAGTCTCTGCCAGTTCTTATCCAAAACATCCACGCTGCAAAGGCTGCCTGCCGTGATGCCGCTGCCGCGAGGTGCCGGCTCCATCAGGAGCTGGATCTCCGCGTAGTGACGGAGCGGTTCGAAGTGCCCTGCTCCCAGCACGGTGTCTTTGATCGTTTCTTTGTAGGCGATCCTTCCTTCTCCGAATTCGATGTCGAAACCCGACCGCTCCGCGATGAGGTTTCGCAGGATCTCAAGCTGCACCTGCCCCATGAGGCTGATCTGGATCGTCTTCAGCTGATCGTCCCATTTGATGTGGAGCTGAGGATCTTCCTCCTCCAGCTGGTTCAGGAACGCCAGGACGTTATGGATATCCGTTCCCTCCGATGGGATCACATCGTAGACGAGAGCAGGCTCAAGAGACGTCATGGTCCCCTCTTCGCAGGAACCCAGGCACTGCCCCGCAAAGGTGCTGTCAAGACCTGTGACGGCAACAACAGAACCGGCTTCTGCCTCCCCTGCCGTCCTGAATTTCTCTCCGGAATAGATCCTGATCTGGTCGATCTTCTCGTCTCCGAGAGGCATCCTCGAAGTGATCACGCCGCCCGTGATCTTCATGTGCGTGAGCCTCGTTCCCTTATCGTCTCTCGTGATCTTGTAGACCATGCCCCCGAACTCATCGGGATGAGGCGGCATTTCTGTGAAGCTGTCCATCAGCGCAAGGAGCCTGTCCACCCCTGTGATCTTCAGAGCCGAACCGAAAACGCACGGAAACAGCTGCCTTGCCTTGATGGCTCTCCGTATGGACGCATCCTTCAGCTCGCCGCTTTCGAGAAACTCCTCGATGAGTTCCTCGCTGCAGGACGCCGTCTCCTCGAGAGGGATCCCCTCGGTGAGATCCACGCACCCGCTTCCCAGTTTGCTCCGTATATTCTCATAGACCCGCTGCCTGTCGGCCGTATCCAGGTCCATTTTGTTCACAAAAATAAATGCCGGGATCTCGTACCGTCTCAGCAGCTTCCAAAGGGTGGCGGTATGGCCCTGCACGCCGTCTTTGCCGCTGATGACGAGGATGGCATAGTCCAGCACACGAAGGGTCCTCTCCATCTCCGCAGAGAAATCCACGTGGCCCGGGGTGTCCAGGAGCATGATTTCCGTATCCCCTGCCGTCATCTGGGCCTGCTTGGAGAAGATGGTGATGCCCCTCTCCCGCTCCTGGGTGTCCGTGTCGAAGAAGGCATCCTTCTTATCCACTCTGCCCAGTTTTCGTATGGCCCCTGTCTTGTACAGCATCGCCTCTGATAATGTAGTTTTACCGGCATCGACGTGGGCCAATATGCCCACCGTGATCTTTTTCATCTATCTTACCCTGAACCTTACTCCCAGATCTTCTGCCTTCTGTCTGCACTTTTCGATGGAATCTCTCGATATGCATCCCACCACAGACACGGAGACATCCGGGACGTATTTCTTGATATCTTCAACGTATTTGAGCATGGCATCATACGAGCCTTCGAACACAGGATGACAAAGCGCCTCATACTTCTCCTCGTCCGCTTCATTCATGCTGACGTTCACCGAATCGATGAGACCTTCCAGTTTCGGCGCCGTCTCCTCCTGCCAGATGAGATCCGCAAGACCGATGGTATTGATCCTGGTCCTCTTGCCGTATTTATCCTTCACCTGCTCTGCGATCTGCAGAAGCTCCGGCAGCCTCTGGGTCGGCTCTCCGTACCCGCAGAAGACCACCTCATCGAACTCGTCCATATCCCACTGCTCCATCTCCTCCATCACATCGCTGACCGATGGTTCTTCCGTCAGCAAAAGGGAGTCGGAACTTCCCAGACCGTCCGTGAAATTTTTGATGCAAAAGTCGCAGCTGCAGGGGCATCGGTTCGTCAGGTTCACGTAGAGCCCGCCGCAGTATTCATATAGTACTTCAGACATTTCATTCCTCCTATCCCATCATCTGGCCGCTGAAAAGACGATAGATCACTTCTCCCAGCTGATCCTCCGTCATGACGCCGCCCTGCTGCACGTAGGTCTTGGCGATCCCCGTAAGGCCTCCCGCATAGAACTCTGCGGTGAACGCCCGGGAACCTTCGCTGCATCCCGGAGTGAACTGACTGCAGGTCATGAAGGATTTGTACAAGCAATCGTGCATCAGGTAGATCACGTCATTTCGCACCAGCAGATCCAGGAAATCACGCTTGTCGATCATATAGGAACTGTACTCCCGGCTCAGCTCTTCCAGGGACATGGTCTCGCTGCAGCATTCCTTGCCCGGCGTGAAAAGATGGCGTTCATTGAGCTCATATATAATGATGTTCTCCTTCGACTCGAAGATCGAATAAAAGGTCTGTCTTGATACTCCCGCCGCCTTGCATATAGCGCTTATGCTGATGGATGGGTACGGCTCACTTCGCAGCAGCTCGATAAAAACATCTGCGATCTGCTTCTGTGAGGCCAGTGCCGTCTTGTTGTTCCCGCAATACATAACCTTCCCCTGCTTTTTCTAAAATAAATATGCCAAAAAACCTTGACACTTGTCCACTTTCGTATTATTATCAAGAAAATCATAGACAAATGTCCAAGTTTAGTCAATACTTTTATAACATTGTTTCATTGTAACATTCTTCACGGATCGTTGCATTTATTTTTAACATCGCGTTAGCACTCAGCACGTTTGATTGCTAACAAAAGGAGGTAATATGTTAGCAGTACCTGTATATAACAAAATGGTCGCACCCCATTCCGAGATATATTTTCAGATGGACGAATTCCGCAACCTCACGAAGGGCAAAGTCGTTCTGAACGAGAAGATCGTTCTCCTCGTCCAAAAAAGTGACGCGCCTCGCGACGAGTGGACGGAGGACAGCTTCTACCCGATTGGGGTCAGCGGCATCGTCAAGGAAATCAGCCCTTACGGATATATCTGCGTCAAGACGCTGAACAGAGTCAACCTCGACATGATCGGCTTCGACCCTGACGGCAGCATCTCCCTGACCATCTCACGCCGTCCCGATGAGTTGGACATGGACGAGCAGGCATCCTATCAGAAACTCCAGGCACTTCGCAGTGAAGTCCTGAAGGTGGCAGAGAACTTCGAGATCGCCGACTGGTTCAAGGCCCTCATCGAGCGAGTGGATTCCATCGGCACCATCGCAGGCCTTCTGGGCTACTGGATGAAACCGTCCAATGAAGAGATTTACCAGATCATCTCGGAAGACAGCATTTCGGCGCGCACCGCTTTGCTTGAAAAGATGCTCTACGAGTTCCTGGAAGTGACGAGAGTCACCAGCGAGGCCAACGCCTCCCAGCGGGAAGAGTATCAGAACATATACAAAGAATCCGCGATCCGCAAGCAGATGGAGTATCTCCAGAAAGAGCTGGATGAGATGCATCCGGAGAACGTCTCCGACGTGCAGCGTTTCGAGGAAAAGATCAAAGATTCCGGCATGAACGAAACGGCCGAGAAGGAAGCCATGAAGGTGCTGAACAGGCTCAAGCAGGAGAACAAGCAGAGTCCTGAGACAGGCATGCTCTATGACTATCTCGACTTCATCACCGGTCTCAGCTGGAAGAAGGAAGAAGCGAAATACATCGATTTGTCTGAAGCAAGACGCATCCTGGACGAGGATCACTACGGCATGAAGAAGGTGAAGCAGCGCATGCTCCAGCAGATTGCCGTCATGAACCTGAAGAAACAGCAGCAGGGTTCGATCCTGCTCCTGGTCGGTGCTCCCGGCACAGGTAAGACGAGCATCGGACGCAGCGTTGCAAGGGCTCTGGGCAGAGAATATGTCAGAGTAAGTCTAGGCGGCGTCAGAGATGAAGCTGATATCAGAGGCCACCGCAGGACGTATATCGGCGCGATGCCGGGCAGGATCATGGGCGCCATCCACA
>CAMNNV010000092.1 GCA_946546075.1 uncultured Bacillota bacterium
GGGAAGAGTTTGTCTCTCAGCTCGTGCTCCTCATCTCCGATCATGACGGTGCCCTTTTCGAAGTCGATCTTATCGAGAAGGAGTCTCTTGTCGAGATCGTAGTCAGGGTGTCTCTTGATCTTCTGTCCTTCCACCTTGAACTGGATGATGGAAATGGCCTTGTTCATCTTGGCAGCCAGATCATCATCAACCGGGTCATATTTGTTTTCTTCGAGCTTCTTCGGGATGAAGTGCGTGCACGGATCGTCTGCGTATGCCTGCTCTGCCATGATGGCAAGAGGTCTCAGGTTGATACCGTATCCGATCTCCAGCATGTCGAAGTTGTTGTAGTTGATATTGATCCTGATGACGTTGGCGATGCAGGCCCAGTTTCCCTTCGCAGCGCCCATCCAGAGCACGTCGTGGTTGCCCCACTGGAAGTCGACATCGTGATAATTGATCAGGAATTCCATTACCTGGTCGGAATGAGCTCCTCTGTCCCAGATATCTCCCAGGATGTGGAGATGATCTACGGCAAGGGAACTGATGACATCAGCCAGTTCTTCGATGAAGTCTTCTGCTACCTCGCATTCCACGATGGTATTTACGATCTGACCGTAGTAATTTCCCTTGTTCTCCTCATCATCCGTATGGAGAAGTTCGTCGATGATATAGGCATATTCCTTCGGAAGTCTTTTTCTTACTCTGGAACGTGTATATTTCGAAGATACGTTTTTGCAGATCATGATCAGTCTGATGATGTTGATCTTGCACCACTGATCGAAATCTTCCTCGGATTCTTTGCGTCTCTTTATCTCCGCCTCTGCGTTGTATACGAGTGCTGCGAGCTTATCACGCTCTGATCTGGGAAGTTCATCTCCGAATATTTCTTCGATCTTCGCTCTTATGACACCGGAGGCACTCTTGATCATATGGACAAAAGCGTCGTTCTCACCGTGGATATCACTTAAGAAATACTCCGTCCCTTTTGGCAGAGAAAGAATCGCAGAAAGGTTTACGATCTCTTCTGTCGCTGCTTTGATCGTCGGATACTTTTTTGACAGATGTCTGAGAAGATTCTTATCAACCATTGTTATCCCCCTTTAATTCATTAAGATCGAACGGTGTTCCCTGATATACGTAGTAGTTCAGCCAGTTGGCAAACAAAAGGTTCGCGTGGCTCCTCCATCTGAACATGATCTCGTCATTCGGGTCATCGTTCCTGAAATAATTTGCAGGGACCTTCGTATCCATGCCGGCATTCCTGTCTCTGAAATACTCTGCGGCAAGCGTCCCCTTATCGTATTCATGGTGTCCCATGATGAATATCTGTCTGCCGTTTTCTGTTGATATGATATTCGGACCTGCTACGACAGAATCCACGAGGATCCTGAGCTCAGGGTGTCTTTCGATGTCTTTTCTTCTTACTTCTGTATGTCTCGAATGCGGCGCATAATAAAACTCATCAAAACCTCTGACGAGAGGATTCTTCGGTCTTACGACGCGGTGCTCGAAAACGCCGAACATCTTCTCATCAAGATCATACTTATCGATGCCGTAATGGTAATACAGGCTGGCCTGTGCGCCCCAGCACAGATACATGCTGCTGTAGACATGTGTCCTGGCGAACTCGAAGATATCGCAGATCTCCTTCCAGTAATCCACCTGCTCAAATGGCATGCGCTCTACGGGAGCACCGGTCAGGATCATGCCGTCAAAGGACTCGTTTTTGATCTGGTCGAGCGTCTTGTAAAAAGTGTCCATGTGCTCCTGAGAGATGTGTGTCGATTCGTGAGAGCTCATGGTGACGAGAGTCATCTCCACCTGAAGAGGCGAATTGGCCAGAACTCGTGCCAGCTGCGTCTCCGTCGCGATCTTCGTAGGCATGAGATTCACGATGACGATCTTGAGCGGTCTGATTTCCTGATTCGTGGCTCTGTCCACGTCCATGGTAAATATATTCTCGTTCTGCAGTGTTTCTGCTGCAGGAAGTTCATTTGGTATGATCAAAGGCATTTTGCTAATTTAACTCCTTATTATTCTGAAACTGAGGCAAGATAGGCTTCCTGCCCTTCTTTATAGAGATTGCCGCCGGCCGGATCCAGCACCACCGTTACCGGGAAGTCCTCTACATAAAGCTTTCGTACGGCTTCTGCTCCCAGATCGTCAAATGCGATGACTTCGGCTTCTTTGACGCATCCTGCCATCAGAGCCGCAGCTCCGCCGATGGCTGCAAAATAGACTGCGCCGTTACGGACAACGGCTGCCATCACTTCATCGGATCTCTGCCCTTTGCCGATCATTCCGAGCTGACCGAGATCCAGAAGCTCCGGTGCGTAGGCATCCATCCTGTAGCTTGTGGTAGGTCCGGCAGATCCGATCGGACGCCCCGGTTTGGCCGGAGTCGGTCCCACGTAATAGATGATGGAGTCCTTGATCTCAAAAGGCGGTTTCTCGCCTCTGGCGATCATCTCTGTTATCCTCTTGTGTGCTGCATCTCTGGCCGTATAGATCGTTCCGGTGAGCAGTACACTCTCACCTGCGCGAAGATCCTTGAATTTATCTTTGGTAAATGGTTCTTTGATTGTGATAGCCATATCGCTCTCCTTATAAAACTACCGTCTTATGTCTGCTGACGTGGCAATTGACGTTGACTGCTACAGGAAGACCTGCAATATGCGTAGGAGCCGTGATGATGTTCACTGCCAGCGCTGTAGTACGCCCTCCAAAGCCCTGAGGGCCGATCCCAAGGGAGTTTATGCGCTCCAGGAGCTCCTGTTCCATTTCGTCATAATAAGGGCTCTCATTCGGCTTATCAAGCGGTTTGAGCAGAGCCTTCTTGGCCATGAGTGCTGCCTTGTCGAATGTTCCGCCGATACCAACTCCCAGCACGATCGGCGGACAAGGATTTGCTCCTGCCAGCTTCGCCGTCTCAACTACGAAGTCTTTGACGCCCTCTTCTCCTGCGGAAGGCGGGAACATCTTGATCCTGCTCATATTCTCCGAGCCGAATCCCTTTGGTGCTACCGTGATCTTGACTTGATCGCCTGGCACGATATCGTAATGGATATATGCAGGTGTGTTATCTCCCGTATTCACTCTGTCGAGAGGGTCTCTGACGATGGATTTTCTCAGATACCCTTCTGTGTATCCCTGTCTTACACCTTCGTTGATGGCGTCTTCAAGGGAACCTCCTGTGATGTGGACATCCTGTCCGATCTCCATGAAGACGCAGGCCATACCCGTATCCTGGCAAAGAGGGAAGATCCCCTCCTCTGCGATCTCGATGTTCTTTCCGATGCTCTCAAGTATATTTCTTGCCACTTCGCTCGGCTCTGCCGCAAGGTGGGAAGCCATGCACTCTTTGAGATCCTCATCCAGATAGTGATTGGCTTCGATACACATCCTGGCGATATTCTCTTTGATGGTGTCTACGTTGATTTCTCTCATAACACATCCTCTTTTTTTGAAAATGGACCCTGCAATGCAGGATCCATCACGCACTATTCTGATTTATCTTCGATCCTCATGATATTAGCTCCGAGAGCCTTCAGCTTGTCTACAAAGTTTTCGTATCCTCTGTCGATATGGTAAACCTTCGATACTTCTGTCGTACCTTCTGCCACAAGACCTGTCAGTACTACTGCTGCGCCGGCTCTCAGGTCTGTCGCGACCACTTCAGCACCTTCCAGTTCTTTATCTCCCGGTATCATAGCAGCATTACCATCTGTCTTGATGTTCGCTCCCATCCTGTTGAACTCTCCAACATGCATGAATCTGTTCTCAAAAACAGTCTCGATCACTACACTAGGACCCTTGGCTACAGTGAGGAGCGCCATGAAAGGCGACTGCATATCTGTAGGGAATCCAGGGTAAGGAAGGGTCTTGATATTCGTAGCGATGAGCGGGTTCACATCACCTCTTACACGCATCCCTTCATCTGTCATCGTGATCTCGATGCCGCATTCCGTCAGCTTGGCGATCACAGCCTTGAGATGGGATGGTACAACGTTCCTGATCAGGATGTTGCCCTTCGTTATCGCCGCACCAACCATGAACGTTCCTGCTTCGATCCTGTCAGGAATGACCTGATGATGCACTCCTTTGAGTTTATCTACTCCGGTGATCTTCACCGTATCGGTACCTGCACCCTTGATCCTTGCACCCATCTTGTTGAGGAAGCTTGCCAGATCAACGATCTCAGGCTCCTGTGCCGCGTTCTCCAGGATCGTCGTGCCTTCTGCCAGCGTAGCAGCCATCATGATCACTTCTGTAGCGCCGACACTAGGGAAATCCAAGTATATAGTACCACCGTGGAGCTTCTCAGCACTGGCATCGACGATACCTCTTGCCAGCTTCTCCTCATCGACGGTAACACCCATCGCCTTGAGGCCCTTGAGGTGCAGCTCTATAGGTCTCTTACCTATAGCGCATCCGCCGGGAAGCGGGATCACCGCATGACCTGTCCTGTGTATCAGTGCTCCGAGCACTAAAATCGAAGCTCTCATCATCTTCACAAGACTATATGGAGCTTCGCCGCTTATTTCATTACCCGATGTTATTTCTACCGTGTTCTGTTCCAGATTTTTATTGACACTGCACCCCAGATTCTCAAGGAGATCGCACATGACTTCTACGTCCCTGAGTGCCGGAGTATCGCTTATTTCACATTTCTCTTCAGTCAAAAGCGTGGCCGCCATGATAGGCAGGACTGCATTCTTCGATCCGCTGATCGTGACCTCACCTCTCAAAGGGTCGCTTTTTTGTACCAGAAATTTCGCCACTTCATCCCTCCGTACGATTTTTCAGTTACTTTATTATACTTTATATACTTATTCATTTCAATGCTTAATACTATATGAAGTGTATACGGGCCCATGAAAAAAGAAGGCTTATTGCTAATGCCTCCTTTTGTCTTACTTATGAATTATGTTTCATCAAAGTGCTTTGAGCTCATCTATGCATGCTGCGCAGATGTTCTTGCCTTTGATCTGTTTGACATCCTCTGTGCTACCGCAGAAAACACATGCTGACTGGTACTTCCTGAGAATAATGGAATCCCCGTCTACGAAGATCTCAACTGGATCTTTGATATCGATATTAAGTGTTCTTCTGAGTTCGATCGGCAACACGATTCGTCCGAGTTCATCTACTTTTCTTACTATCCCCGTAGCTTTCATAGCACTTCTCCTTCCTGCTTACTTGTCGTGGCCATTAATCTTTGCTGACAGCGTTCTTAACACTTGCAATGGCTCTGACCACAGATGATGTCGCCTGAACCACATTCTGCTTATCCTTGACCGCACCTGCGAGAGATCCGACAGAATCTGTTACATCACCGATAACACCATCCACCTCTTTACTCCTTCTGGAAGCTATTTCGCTGACATCCTCAAGATCTACCAGGATTTTATTCGCATGGTCTAAAGTCACAAGCAGTTTCCTGACAAGTAATATAAGATAGATTATGAGTATCAAAGCAGCGATGATCAGGAGTATAAATCCTAATGTTTTAAGGTCTACCGTAACATTCATTATGTCTCCTTTCGCACGCACAAACACATTAAAAACTATACTTATCCATATGTTACCATATGTTCCAAATATTATCAATATTAATTGGTGTCGTTTTCAAAAATTATCTTTTTCTCTCATATATTTCCATTATTTCATCCTCTTCCTCAGCTTCGTTCTTATAATATTTATT
>CAMNNV010000093.1 GCA_946546075.1 uncultured Bacillota bacterium
ATTAACAGAACGACCATTAATTTACCAGCAGAAGTAAGCGATGAGATTCTGCAGAAGGTACAGGAAGAATCCGCAGTAATGCAGATCGCTCCTCAGACGGAACTGTCTGGAAGAGGCGAGGAGATCCCGGTGATCCTTGGAGATCCAGAAGCTGAGTGGGTAGGAGAAACAGAGAACAAGCCTGTAGCGGCTCCACAGCTCACGACAAAGACGATCAAACCATACACTCTGGCTGTTATCGTACCGTTTTCAAACCAGTTCAGAAGAGATGCTGCGAAGCTCTACGATGAACTGATCAGAAGACTGCCGGGAGCACTCGGAAGCAAGTTCGACGGAACAGTATTCGGCAAGTATGCAGTTCCGGGCGAGAACTTCGATACCTTTGCAGAATGTACTGCACAGGATATCGGCGGCACAAACACATATGCGGGGCTCGTTGCTGCGGATATCGATGTGGCTGAGCATGATGGTATCCTGAACGGATATGTCATCTCTCCGAAGGCAAGAGGAGTGCTTCTGTCTGCAAAGGATGGAAATCAGAGACCGCTGTTCATCAACAGTGTTGCAGAAGGTGCGATCCCGATGATCCTTGGGGCAAGAACGCTGCAGAGCAAAGCTGCATACAAAGCAGGAACAGGTACTACCGTTCCGAACATCGTAGGTGTTGCAGGTGACTGGAACATGTGCAGATGGGGAACCGTGGAAGGCGTACAGATCTCCATCGCTGATCAGGCAACTTTGACATATGGCGAAGGTAATGACCAGAAGACGATCAATCTGTTCCAGAGGAACATGTTCGCAGTGAGAGCAGAAATCGAAGTCGGATTCCGCGCAGACACGAGTGTGTTCAATCTGCTGACGACACCGTATAGCGCTAGCTAATGAAGCAGGTAAAGATGATCAACGCCCTTGGCAATGAAATGTGGGTCGCGGAAGATCGTGTAGAAGAATACAAAGCGGCAGGCCATAAACTTGCCGCTTCTTCTGATACGAAGAAGCCTGCAGCGAAGCCAAAGGCGAAAACGACCAAGAAGTCGAAGGAGTAGAGTATGACATATGCAGAAGTAGCAGATGTGAAGTCCAGAATGACGAGAGAACTCAGCGCAGCAGAAGAGACCATGTGTGAGACTCTTCTGGAAGACGCAGCCGTTCTGATCGACGCATCAGGGACATCTGCGTCACCGGAAGCTAAGAAGATGGTCTCGTGTCGTATGGTGATCCGCGCACTGGGTGACGGTGCCGACACGGGGATCCCGATCGGAGCATCTCAGGGAAGTGCATCAGCACTTGGGTATTCCCAGAGCTGGACGATCTCCAGCGGAGGCGGTGCCGGAGAACTGTATCTGTCAAAGGCAGAAAGGAAACTGCTGGGCATAGGGAACAAGATCGGATCCTATAGCCCTGTAGAGGAATTCGCGCCGGAACAGGAGGGCTGATATGAAGGGTATCACTGTCAGACTCTATCAGGAAACAAAGACAGGAGAGAACCCCATCGGAGAACCGATCTTCGAAGAGGAGGTCATCGAAGTTGAAAACGTGCTTGTAGCACCGACATCATCTGAGGATCTCGTCACGGAGCAGGGACTTTATGGGAAGCACTCAGTCTATACACTGGCCATCCCCAAGGGGGACGATCACGACTGGAAGAACAAGAAAGTCGAGTTCTTCGGAGAAGTCTTCAGGACCTTCGACGATCCGATCAAAGGTATCGACGATCTGATCCCGCTGGAGTGGAACACGAAAGTGAAGGTGGAGCGGTATGAGCAAAGTTAAGGTCGTACTGAACAAGGCGGGTGTAAGAGAACTCCTGAAAGATCCGGGAGTAGGATCATTCTGTTTGCAGAAAGCACGGGAAGTACAGATGCGTGCCGGAGAGAACTTTGAAGCGGAAGCCAGGAACTATCCGGAACGTACCGGCGCTGCAGTGCATCCTGCGAACGCAGAAGGATACTATGACAATTTGAACAACAACACACTTTTGAGGTCATTGAAATGATTGAAATCACATTGATCAACTATCTCAAACAGGAACTGGAAGAGCCGGTATGGATGACGATCCCTAAAGGGGAGACGCTCCCGGATGAATATGTCCTGATCCAGAAGACAGGGAGCAGCAGGGCAGATAGGCTTACACATTCGATGTTCGCGATCCAGTCATATGGCAGGAGTCTGTATAACGCAATGGATCTGAACAGGAAGGTCAAAGCGGCCATGGATGAGATCATCGCCCTGGACGATGTGTGTGCATGCAGGCTCAACAGTGATTATAACTTTACGGATACACAGGCCAAGAACTACAGATATCAGGCCGTGTATGAACTTGCACATTTTTAAGGAGGAATGGAAATGGCAGGAACTAATCTGAACAACGCTGCCAATGTCAGCACGGGTAAACCGAAATTGACGGGTGCGATATTCTCGGCGGTCAGCGGTACAGCAATACCGACAGACGCTACTACAGCGCTCGCGGAGGCTTTCAAGTGCCTGGGATACGGCTCAGAAGATGGTCTTACAGTCGGGATCACAAGGACATCTGAGACGATCAAGTCCTGGGGTGGTGACACAGTAGGAACCCCGCAGACGGAGTATGAGGAAACATATTCATTCACACTGATCGAGTCACTGAGGGAAGAAGTGGTCAAAGTCGTCTACGGAGATGATAATGTAACGTCATCCAACGGACTCAGAACGATCACATCTAACTCAAAGGAACTCCCTCAGAGAGCATGGGTGTTCGATATGATGTCATCCAACGGTAAAGCCAAGAGGATCGCGATCCCGAACGGTAAGGTAACAGAGATCGGAGACATCACGTATGTTGACAACGAACCTGTAGGATTTGAACTTACAGTGACAGCAACACCGGATGCAGCAGGAAACTGCTCTTACACTTACGACGAAGAGTAACCAGGAGGAGCCATGGTAGAGGGTAAACTTGCAAATGGATTCGAGTACAAAATAGAGGAAGATCACCTCGATGATTTCGAGATGTTCGAGAACTTGTGTGCGATAGACAGGGACGCAAACAATATCGGCCTCGTGATCGATGTGTTCGTCGACCTTCTGGGGGAAGACCAGTACAAAGCACTTAAGGAGCATCTCAGGAACAAGAAGGGGAAGATAAGCACCAGGGCAATGGTGGAGGCCCTTCATGAGATCCTTGAATCCGATGGCACGGATGAAGAAGTAAAAAACTCATGACCCTCGCCGGCATGGTAAACCTTGATGAAGCGGCTTTGATCTGTGATCTGGCCGAAACATATGGGATCTATGATTACAGGCAGCTGCCGCTTCGCACGGTGGCTGTCCTGTCTGCCGGTTTGAGGGACGACGCGAGAATAATCAAAAAGGCAAATAATGTGGAAAGGGTACCGGACATGCAACTCCAGCTGCTTGCGATCATCGCAGACAGGCTGGTGCATGCTAAACCGAAGGAATCGATCTACTACGCCCTTATGGGTCAGGCTCCTGAGGCTGAGAAGCATGACGAGGGAGATAAGAAGACGATCAAGGGCATGACTTTCGATTCACCGGAAGCATTTATGAAAGCAAGATATGGAGGTGGAAAGGATGGCTAGTGGGACGACACTGGCGAATGCATACGTGCAGATCCTGCCAACGACCAAAGGAATAAAGAAGAATCTTGAAGCGGAGATGGACGGAGCGGGAGCATCCTCCGGGAGCAAGTTCTCGGGAGCATTCTCTAAAGCAGCGAAGTTTAAAGCGATCGGAGCTGCTGCTGGTGCCGCCATAGGGAAGTCCCTTATGGAAGGCGCACAGATGGAGCAAGCCAGAGGCGGTATCGAAACATTGTTCGGAGCAAAGGGAGCACAGTCGATACAGGAATACGCAGACATGGCAGGCAAATCGGTCAAAGAGGTCTCCGATGAATATAATCGTCTGAAAAGTGTGGAGAACAAAATGTTCCAAAAAGCTGATCAGGCATGGAGGACTGCAGGCATATCAGCCAATGAATATATGGAGCAATCCACATCCTTTGCAGCATCATTGCTTCAGTCCGTAGGCGGCGATCAGAAAAAAGCAGCAGACGCGGCGAACAATGCCATAGTTGATATGGCCGACAATGCGAACAAAATGGGCACACCGCTTGAGGACATCCAAAACGCCTATCAGGGTTTTGCCAAACATAACTACACTATGTTGGATAACCTTAAGTTAGGTTATCAAGGAACAACGACCGAGATGGAGAGGCTCCTTGCTGATGCCGAGAAGATAAGCGGTCAGAAGTATGACCTGAATAATCTGTCAGATGTCTATGAGGCTATCCATGTTATCCAGGAAGATCTGCATATCACGGGGACGACAGCCAATGAAGCGGCATCTACTTTGTCAGGATCATTTGCAGCAATGAAGGCGGCTGCGTCAAATATGATGGCAGATCTCACCCTTGGGAGGAACATAGGACCGGCGATGAATGATCTCGTAACGTCTGCAGTTACATTCGTTGGTGGTAACCTCATTCCTGCGGTAGGCAGGATATTCAAGTCGCTCCCAGATGCGATCCGCACATTCATGAAGGACGGGCTCCCACAGTTGACCAGTATGGGCAGTGATATGCTTGACAGTTTCATCAAGGGATCCGATGGATTCGTGGATGCAGGCATCGGGCTCCTGAAGGATATCGCTAAGGGCATCGCGAAGTTCATGCCGAAGTTCGTGAAGAACGCGCCGATCATCATCGGGAAGCTGGCGGATGTCATCAACAAGAATGCACCGAAGCTGCTTAAGGCAGCAGGGTTTATCATGCTCACGCTGGGCAAGGGGATCATCAAGAGCATCCCGGTTCTGATCAAGAACATCCCGACGATCTTCAAGACATTCCTGAAGGTGTGGCAGGCACTTAACTGGCTGAACCTGGGAAGACTGGCGCTCAATGCTGTCAAGAAGGGAATGACGGCTGTTATCAAGACCATAGGGCCTTATGTCAAGACTGCGTTCACGAAGATCAAGAACTTTATGCTCGCGCCAATAGTCGGAGCGGGTGTTGCACTGAAGGGAGTGATCCAGAACATCAAGAACAGGTTCTCGTTCGGCGCGATCGCCAGCAAGGTGCGTAGTGCTTTCAACAGGGTCAAGGAAGCAATCACCAGTCCGATCCGAACGGCGAAGGAGACTGTCAGTGGGATCATTGATAAGATCAAAGGCTTCTTTCCGATCAAGATAGGAAACCTGATCGGCAAAATACTAAAGCCGAAGATCCCATCGATCGGCATCACATGGAAGAAAGCCAAGAAAGGGATCTTCTCGGTATCATATCCAAAGATCGAGTGGAACGCAAAGGCGATGAACCAGCCGTACATGTTCAGTGGTGCGACAGTGTTCGGCGCAGGAGAAACCGGTGATGAAGTACTCTACGGAAGACAGTCACTGATGAACGATATTGCCGAGGCGATGCGTGCCGGTGGCGGTTCAGGTGGCACACTGCAGCTGGT
>CAMNNV010000094.1 GCA_946546075.1 uncultured Bacillota bacterium
CTTGACGAGACGCGGCTTCATCATCTTGCCGTCGTTGCCGAAGGAAGGGAAGGCTGTGAGAAGCTGGATCGGAGAGACTGCGATACCCTGACCAAATCCGATGGTACCAAGTCCTACAGGACCCGCCGTTTCTTCCGACTGCAGGATCGCCGTGGTTTCTCCCGGAAAATCGATGCCCGTGGTTCCCGTTATGCCAAAGGTGTCGAGGTGGTCGTAGAATTTCTCGATGCCTACCTTGTTCGCCAGTTTTACAAAAACAGGGTTGCAGGAATTGGAAACTGCTTCCGCCAGGGTTTCTCTGCCGTGTGGTCTTCCTGTTCTCCAGCAGTGGATCGTGGTTCCTGCTATGGTTATCGCTCCGTTATCGTAGTACGTGCTCTTGAGAGTAGCCGCATCTTCTTCCAGAGCTGTGGCTGTCGTCAGCAGCTTGAATGTGGAACCCGGTTCATATACGTCGCATATGAGGGAGTTTCTCCACATTTTCTGGATGTATTCCTGCTTCTGCTTGGAATTCATCTTCTCGAACTTCGCCTTGGCCTTTGCCGATGTCGGCGTATTCGGATTGTTCAGATCGAAGTCCGGTGTCTGGGCCATGGCCAGCACGTCCCCTGTCTTCGGATCCATGACGATGGCCATGACGCGGTCAGCCTTCGTCTTTTTGGCCGTCCACTTGATGGCATCCTCTGTATAGTACTGGATGACGGAGTCGAGGGTCGTTATGAGGTTATACCCATTCTCCGCTTCATAATATGTGGATTCTCCATAGGAGAGCCGGTTGCCGGCCGTATCCGTATAGTTGATCTCTCGTCCTGCAACACCGCTGAGGTAGCTGTTGTACTGGAGTTCCAGTCCGCTCAGTCCTTTGTTGTCCGAGGACACCGTTCCCAGCAGGTGAGCTGCGAAATCTCCCAGAGGGTAGCTTCGCTTGCTGTCTTCCACGATCTCGATGCCTCTGAGATCCGCCTCTCTGATGGCATCTGCCGTGTCTTTGCTCACACCCTTCTTCAGCTTGATGAGATTCTGCTTCTTGCTGATCGCCTCGCCGACTTCTTCCTCGCTCATCCCCAGCTGCTTCGAAAGTGTCTTCTTGACCTTCTCCACGTTCTCCTGAGCATCCTCTTCATCCTTGCCGTTGTTCACATCGGCAGGTCTCGCCCAGATGGTGTAGCATGTCACACTGACCGCCAGTTCGTTTCCGTTGGTGTCATAGATCGCACCTCTCTCGGCCTCTATGACGGTATCTCTGGTCTGCCTCTCCAGAGACATCTCCGTATACTCTTCCCCATTTACGATCGCGATCCATCCCACACGTACCAGCAGCAGAAGTATGAGAAAGAACAGCACCCCAATTAGCCATATTAAATTTCGTTTGCTTTTCTTAGTCAGTGAATTCATTATCTCTCCGAAAGACGAACCCGGACAATGAGGTATATCAAGCTGTCCGGGCATTTCATCGTTACCTTGTTCAATTGATCCTAGTTGAACGCTTTATCTCTCAGTACTGCAGCAAAGCCATTCTCAGGTACATCATCGGAATAAAGATAAACTCTCTTTTTTTCTGAAGGATATTTCATCCCCAGCTGTTTCGTGGCCGTGTTCTCTATGACTCCGATGTTGCTGACACCGTAGTATTGTGCCTCCAGATTCTCGATCTCACCCTGAACGGCTTGATTTTCTTTTGTCATCTGATTTATATCATACTGCACACTGGCACAAAAAGCAGTAACCATTATCATAAAAATGCAAAGAATTCCTGCTATCGCCACGGTAGCGAATGCTAATTTGCGCGATGCCACCCGGTTTCTGATTTCGGGATCGATGACGATAGTCCTCTTTCTTCTCTTCGGCCTCTGTCTGGCCGGTTTCATATCTATTCCATATTTCTGGTATTCTCTCTGAAACTCATACCATTTTTCTGCTTCCATCATTTTGACTCACCCCTAAATTCGTCTGCATGCTTTATTTCTTCTCGATCACTCTGAGCTTGGCGCTTCGTGATCTCGGATTCGTACCCAGTTCATCCTCTCCCGGTATGATCGGCTTGCCGGTCACCTTCTTCACATCGGAGACTCTGCCGCAGGTGCATACCGGAAATTCCTTCGGACATATGCACGGATCAAGTCTCTTCTTGAAGGCTTCCTTCACGATCCTGTCTTCGAGAGAGTGGAATGTGATGATGCAAAGCCTTCCGCCGGGCTTCAGTACATCACAGTATTCGTCGATTGCCGTCTCCAGCTGTTCCAGTTCGCTGTTGACTTCGATTCGTATGGCCTGGAAGGTTCTCTTGGCCGGATGCGGTCCCTCTCTTCTTGCGGAGGCCGGTATCGCCGCCTTGATGATGTCCACCAGCTGGCCCGTGGTCTCGATCGGTCCTTCTTTTCTCGCGCCTATGATGAATTTGCTGATCCTGGAAGCCCAGCGCTCTTCGCCGTACTTCTTGATGATCTCTGCAAGTTCCTTCTCGGAATACGTATTCACCACATCTGCTGCGGAAAAGGACTGATCCTGATCCATCCTCATATCCAGCGGAGCATCCTGCATATAGGAGAAACCTCGTTCGCTGTTATCCAGCTGATACGATGAGACTCCGATATCGAGAAGTGCTCCGTCGATCCCGTCGATCCCCAGATCATCCAGGACCTTCCTGATATCTGCGTAGTCGCTGTGGACCAGATGCACGGTGCACTCCAGATCCTTAAGTCTTCTGCCTGCTGCTGCGATGGCGTCCTCGTCTCTGTCGATGCCGATCAGCGTACCACCTGCTCCCAGCCTTTCGCCGATTCCCAGGCTGTGGCCGCCGCCTCCCAGAGTACCGTCTGCGTAGATGCCGTTTGGTTTTATTTTCAGGTTGTCAAGGCACTCATGATAGAGGACCGGTACGTGTTTAAAATCCATATGATTCAAGGCCCTCCGCAACTTCGCTGGCGTTGAGCAGTTCGCCGGATTCTTCATCAAGCTGTCTGTTCCATTCTTCTCTCGACCAGATCTCGATCTTGTTGTTGCTTCCTATAGTGATAAGTTCCTTCTCTATACCTGCATAATCCAGCAGATCCTGTGGTATCTTGACTCTTCCCTGCTTGTCCACTTCACACGAATTCGCAGACGAAAAGAAGTAACGCTTGAGCATTCTCGCCTGCGGATTGCTGTCAGGCAAAGGTTCCAGCTTCTCTTTGACGAAACGTTCCCATTCATCTGCCGTGTAGATGTCGAGGCACTTATCAAGGCCCTTCGATACGACGCAGGACTCGCCCAGTTCATATCTGAACTTCGCCGGAACAATCACCCTGGCTTTGCCATCTATTGAGTTGTTGAACTTTCCGACGAACATAGACTCCTCCTACAGTTTATCTTTCCTCCATTTTAAACCCTTTTACCCCACTTTGCAATACTTTTACTCCCCACCACCGTGTTTTTTCAACATTTTTCGCCCTTTTTCCTTATGATGCCGGCAGACCCCGCTCCCCCCCCTCCACAGCACCCTTATTTCGGAGTCCTCCGGATTCGTATCCCGCTTACTGTTATTTGTCCCATGGATGTGGTAGTATAGTTTCGTAAACTTTAAAGCATCGAAAGGAGAGCACTATGCCTATTCCTGATCCGGTGGCGTTCACCCTCTTTGGCATGGATGTCATGTGGTACGGTATCATCGTGACTGCGGCCATCGTCGTAGGTACTTTTTTATGCATCAAAAGAGCTCCGTCCCACGATATCGACCCGGACAGACTGCTCAATTTCATACTGATCAGCGTGCCTTGCGGGATCATCGGAGCACGCCTCTACTACATCATTTTCAACTGGTCATGGTATGCAGGAGATATCATGAAGATGATCAATATACGCGAGGGAGGACTCGCCATACATGGAGGACTCATCGCAGGGCTCGGCGCCGGCGTCATCCTTTGCGTGATCTATAAGATACGCCCGGTGAATGTTCTGGACCTTCTCGCCCCTTCCATCGCACTGGCGCAGGCCATCGGAAGATGGGGGAACTACTTCAATTCAGAAGCCCACGGCGGACCTACGGACCTTCCATGGGCTGTAACAGTAGATGGGGTGACGTATCACCCGACATTTCTTTATGAATCTATATGGTGCTTCCTGCTGTTCCTGTTCCTGCTGTACGCAGCCAGAAAGCGCAGGTTCGAGGGACAGATCATCTGCCTCTACGGCATGCTCTATTCCGTAGAACGTTTCTTCGTGGAAGCTCTGCGAACAGACAGTCTCATGATCGGACCGTTCAAGCAGGCCCAGATCATCAGCATCGTCATCGCTGCCGTCTGCCTGATCGCCTATCTATACTTGAATAAGACCGCAAGCAAAAGGACCAGCAAAAGCTGATCCCTTTTTCATATCTATTCTTCATCCGGCACGTATTTCAGTATATCGCCCGGTTCACAATCCAGTGCCTGACAGATGCCCGACAGTGTGCTGAATCGTATCGCATTCACCTTGTTATTCTTGATTTTGGAGAGATTCACGTTTGTGATCCCCACGATCTCGGCCAGCTCGCCGAGAGACATATGGCGTTTCGCCATCATGACATCCAGTTCGAGTACGATCTTTCCCATGATACACCTCCTTAAACCAATCCGTCAGAGTCTTCCTGCAGCTGTGCTCCGTAAGCGAAGAACTGAGACAGACACAGTACGATGAGGCCTATCATGACGCCGTTGAAACTCGTAGAGATCTCAGCGTATGGACCGATCGCGATCCTTCCTATGATGCTCATGATGAATTCTACCACCGGGATGGCGATCAGGAAAATACCGATCTCACGTACCATCCTGACGATATCCGGCTGGAACGGTGTCTCCCCACTGCTGAATTTCGTTCTGCCTTCCGCCGTCTTCAGTGAAAGATGCACATTGCGGAATACCATCGCCATCAGCGCACTTACGATGAGGACCGTGATAAAGAAGATGATGTACGCTCTTCCTACTGCCTGCACCTGGCTCATGTCAGTAATCCAGATGCTGAACGATCCGCTGTCGAGATGTTCTGTGGTCGCATCGATATCGCTCACGATGCGCAACATGGAACTGTGTCCGCTGGCCACCATTGCTGTCATCACGATCATGAAGCCGCATACCACCCAATAGCACACCTCTGCGATCTTGGTGAATATCACCATTACATGATTTAACTTTTTCATAGCTCGCTCCTCCTGTCCGTATCGTTTTTCATTTATTATTTATCGTTTATCGATAATCAAAGTATATAGGAGAGTTTTTCGTTTGTCAACAACTTTTTATCGTTTTTCGATAAATAAGTATTTGACGGATAATCGCAAATTGTATTTACTCTTTTACTATGCTAATATCTATGGTGGGCGCAGATGCGCAGCAGTATCAAACGAAAACTAAAGGAGATGTGAAAATA
>CAMNNV010000095.1 GCA_946546075.1 uncultured Bacillota bacterium
TTCGGCGCTTTCGTAGATATAGGAGTGCATCAGGACGGACTCGTGCACATATCACAGCTCTCGGACAGATTCGTGAAACACCCGCTTGATGTCGTCAAAGTCGGTGATATAGTGAATGTAAAAGTGCTGTCGGTGGATGAAAAACGCGGGAAGATAGCGCTTTCAATGAGAGATCTGAAAAACTGATACCTGATGTGCAGAAAAACACATACGGGTCTGCAGACAGGAGGAAGAAATGAATGAAGTAAAAAACCCAAGAAAACCTTTGATAGTTTTCTACGTAGTGATGTTTCTGGTCATGTTTGCCTTCAACGCCCTTGTTGCTCCGATGCTTGCCGAGGAGCAGAAGATAAAGGAAGTGGATTACGGCACATTCATGACGATGACCGAAGAGAAAAATATCGGGTCGGTCCAGATCGAGGAGAACCAGATACTCTTCACCAGCAAGGACGGCAAGAGCGTATACCGTACCGGCGTGATGAACGATCCCGACCTTGTCAACAGACTGCACGAGTCGGGCGCGGAGTTCACGACAAAGATAGTCAGGCAGATGTCGCCGCTGGCGAGCTTCTTCGTCAGCTGGATAGTCCCGCTGCTGATCTTCTACGTGCTGGGCCAGATACTCAGTAAAAGGATGATGGACAGGGCCGGCGGTGCGGGCTCCATGATGTTCAACATGGGCAAGAGCAATGCCAGAGTCTATGTAAAGTCTTCGGACGGCATCAAGTTTGATGACGTTGAAGGCGTTGACGAGGCAGAGGACAATCTGCAGGAGATAGTCGAATACCTGCACGATCCTTCAAAGTACAGGGATATAGGAGCGCTGATGCCGAAGGGCGTGCTGCTCGTAGGCCCTCCGGGAACAGGAAAGACGATGCTCGCCAAGGCGGTCGCCGGCGAGGCCAATGTGCCTTTCTTCTCAATGTCGGGCTCTGAATTCGTGGAGATGTTCGTCGGAATGGGAGCTTCAAAGGTGCGTGATCTCTTCAGACAGGCCAAGGAGAAGGCGCCGTGCATCGTCTTTATCGATGAGATAGACGCGATCGGATAGAAGAGAAACAGCGGCAGCTTCGGCGGCAACGACGAAAGAGAGCAGACCCTCAACCAGCTCCTCACGGAGATGGACGGATTCGAGGGCAACAGCGGCGTCATCATCCTGGCGGCCACCAACCGGCCGGAATCCCTGGACCCTGCACTGACAAGACCGGGACGATTCGACCGCCGCGTGCCGGTAGAACTTCCGGACCTGGCAGGAAGAGAGGCGATCCTCAAAGTCCACGCCAAGAAGATCAAGATCGATCCGGATGTGGACTATACTGCAGTAGCCAGGATGGCATCGGGAGCATCGGGAGCAGAACTTGCGAATATCGTCAACGAGGCAGCCCTCCGTGCTATCAGGGAAGGCCGCGGTTTCGCGACACAGGCTGACCTGGAAGAAAGCATCGAGGTCGTCATCGCAGGCTACCAGAAGAAGAATGCGATCCTCACAGACAAAGAAAAATGGACGGTGGCATACCATGAGATCGGTCATGCTCTCGTGGCGGCAAAGCAGACGGATACGGCACCTGTCCAGAAGATCACCATCATACCGAGAACATCGGGAGCACTGGGTTACACCCTTCAGGTGGAGCAGGATAACAGGTATCTCATGACGAAGACGGAACTGGAGAACCAGATCGCTACACTCACAGGCGGACGTGCAGCAGAAGAGGTCAAGTTCGGTGAAGTTTCAACGGGAGCATCCAACGATATCGAGCGTGCTACGAAGCTGGCCCGCGGCATGGTGGCCCAGTACGGCATGAGCGAAGACTTCGACATGGTGGCCATGCAGAACGTGACGAACCAGTATCTCGGCGGAGACGCATCTCTCGACTGCTCGGAGGAGACCCAGACGAAGATCGACCGCGAGGTGGTGGAGATCGTCCGCGCGCAGCATGAGAAAGCCGTGAAGATTTTGGAAGAAAACAAAGAGAAACTGGATGAGCTGGCGAAGTTCCTCTACGAGAAAGAGACCATCACTGGTGAGGAATTCATGGCGATCCTGAACAAATAGTAACAAATAAAAACAGCTGCTGCAGGCTAATGGGCTTGCGGCAGTTTTTTTGTTGCGAATAAAAAAGTGTTGACAGTGTACTAGTTGTGATAGTACACTTAAGACAAGGAGGACAAGATATGTTTGAACTTGATATGAAAAGCCGTAAGGCAATCAGTGATCAGATCATTGACAACATGAAGGAACTCATCATGTCTGGTGTCCTGCAGCCTGAGTCGAAGATCGCTTCTGTGCGGGAACTGGCGGGGCAGCTCCTGGTCAATCCGAATACGGTACAGAAGGCATATAAGGCTCTTGAGTCTCAAGGGTACATCTATACGGTCAAAGGCAGGGGCGCTTTCGTGGCGGATACGAAGGATCTCACCCCTGCAGCCGGGGACATTTCAGAGGCTGAAGAAATGCTCAGAGACAGCATCAGCAGGCTATATCACCTGGGGCTGAGCAGGCAGGAGGCCAGAGACATCGTAGGCAGGATATTTGACGAAAGGAGTGACTGGACATGATCAGCGTTTTGAATGTAGATAAATCCTTTGCGAAAGGAAGAAAAGCCCTTGACGATCTTTGCATCAATGTGGATCGGGGTTCCATATACGGACTCGTTGGAACGAACGGTGCCGGTAAGACGACGGTGATCAGGAGTATCATGGGCATCCTCAAGACGGATGCCGGGCAGATCACGATCGATGGACAGCCGGTATACGATAACCCGGAAGCCAAGCAGAAACTCGGATACGTATCCGATGACCCTTTTGCATTCCGGGGATACTCGCTCAAGGAGATGGCGGCCTACACGGCCGGGATGTATCCAAGCTGGGACGGCGAGCGGTACAAGGCCCTTACTTCGGAGTTCGGGCTGGATGAGAAGGCGAAACTGTCGTCCTTCTCGAAAGGTATGCGCAAGCAGGCGGCCTTCAGCCTGGCGCTGGCAGTAAGACCGGAGGCTCTCATACTGGATGAGCCTATCGATGGACTCGATCCGATCGTTCGGCGCAAGACGTGGAAATACATCATCGACGATGTGGCAGAGCGTGAAATGACGGTACTGGTCTCCTCCCACAACCTCAGGGAGATGGAGGATTACTGCGACCATATCGGCATCATCGACAACGGCCACATGGTCATCGAAAGAGATCTGGAGGATCTCAAGACGGATGTACATAAGGTGCAGGTGGCGTTCCGGGATCGTGAAGGCGATACCTTCGCCGAGGCCGGTAAGGACCTCAACGTCCTGCACAGGGAGCGGCGCGGATCCGTAGACATCGCCATCGTGCGGGAGTCTGCAGAGAAGATCGAGGCGGCTATGAGACCGCATGATCCTGCGATCCTGGATCTTCTACCGTTGACACTTGAGGAGATATTCATTTATGAGCTGGGAGGTGACAACTATGAGATCAGCAGCATCATCAAATGACATCATGACGATAGTAAAGGACAACTTGAGGAAATATTGGTCGGTGCCTCTCATCGCTTGCATATGGTACCTGCTGGCGGGATTCGTATCCGTGCTCATGGAGGATGAGCCTAAGCTGATCCAGTATAACCTTCAGATCCTGGCGGAGAACGGAAGCTTCGGATATGTGATGGCGATACTCGTTTTGGGTATCGGAAGCGGTATGACGGTGTTCGCCTATCTCAGGAGCCCGGGCTCAGCGGATTATATGCACAGCCTGCCTGTTTCGAGAAACCGGCTGTTCGCAGCGAACCTTCTGAGCGGTCTTCTGATGATCGCCGTGCCGATCCTTCTGAACGCCATCGTGATGAGTCTGGTTGCAGGAAACACCATGTTCATCAAGTGGGCCGTGTCCACAGGAGTCTGCTGTTTCGCGATCTTCGCATTAACGGTATTCGCAGGGATGCTCAGCGGCAATACGTTGATGCACCTGTTCAATGCACTGTTCTTCAACGGGTTCGTGACGGTCTTCCTGGCGGTGATCGATCTTCTTTGTGAGTCGTTCCTGCTGGGGTATACAACCTCTGAATCCTGGGGCAACCTGGTTTCTGCATCAAACCCTCTGACGGCGTTCATCATTACGACCGGCGTGAGCCGCGTGACTCTTTGCATCATATATTTCTTAGTGGGTGTGATCGCCCTTGCACTGGCAGGATTCCTGTATCACCGGCGCAAGATCGAGCGCACCGGGGAGTCCGTCGTATTCCCGTGGGTGAGAGCCGTACTGTTCCTGTACTGCATTTTCTGCGGATGCATCATGCTGGGACTCTTCACTCTCGAACTGCTGTCGAGTGATGATGGTCTGAGATTCGGCCTTCCGATGATCGTAGGTATGCTGATCGGAGCACTTCTGATTTTCATAATAGGCAGCCTGCTCATCGACAGGAGCGCCAGGATCTTCACGCGCAAAAATATGCTGCCGGCAGCGGCAGCCCTCGTACTGGCATTCGCGGTCACTCTTTGCATCAGCAATGATGTGACAGGCTACGGCAAGTACGTGCCGGACAGTGACGAGATCGAGACGGTCTATATCGATCCATGGGATGAAGGGATCTATGTGGGAGAAGAGAATTTCGACACCTGGAATTCCCGGTTCGATGCGAAGTACTATGAAGCGTCTAAAGATCAGACAGAATCCATCAATGGCCACAGGATCATAGGTATGCAAAGCGATGACAATATCGAGACAGCAAGGGTGCTCCACCAGTGCCTGATCGATCAGGACAGATCCGATAGATCCGCCATGAGCGGAAACATGCAACTGGTGTATAAGCTGAAGAACGGCAAAATAGTCCGCAGAGCATATGAACTGTACATGACGGTAGATCAGGAAGGACCGAGTGAGCTTCAGGAAGGCATCATCGAGAGTATCGCAGAATACTATGATTCAAAGGAGTTCAAAGAAAAGTACAGTCTGAAGAATCTCAAGTCTGATGTATTCGGCAAAGGGACCATCAGGTATTATGACAGTGCCATCGATGACGAGGATTCTGCAGATGCGGAAGGTGTGGCAGTGCCGAATAAATACGGTAAAGAACTGGCCGCTGCCCTGGATGCTGATTTCATGGCGGGCAAGTATATGAACGATCGCATGTGTGAGTCATTCGTGACCGTGCAGCTGCCGAAATCGTATGAAGAGATCTCATTCCCTGTGCCGGAAAACAGCAAGCATGTGAATGAATGGCTGGATAAGCACGAAAAGGAGCTGTAGTGGATAAGCGGCACGGCGCTTCGGTCATTCGTGCTCAGCGAAGTACGCCTTCAGGTGCTTCAGGAACCTCTCCGCGATCGGTGTGAA
>CAMNNV010000096.1 GCA_946546075.1 uncultured Bacillota bacterium
ATCGCCGGATGCTCCGCAGCCAAAACAGGTGAAAATCTGCTTCTGTTCAGAGACAACAAAAGAAGGTGTCTTCTCATTGTGGAATGGACAAATGCCTTTGTAGTTGGCTCCGGCCCTCTTTAACGGGACGACCCTGCCTACAACGTCCACGATGTTGCACCTGCTTTTTATTTCGTCAGCTATGTTGATCCGACTGTAGTTATTCACGATGCCTCCTGCTATCTGAATCTCTATTTATTATGTTCGCCGAATTTCCTGTTTTTCTTTTTTTATTTTTGGTTTTAGCCGAATATTTTTTCGTATGTGGTCAGTGCATACCTGTCGGTCATGCCTGCGATGTTGTCTTTCGCCAGCTCTGCTGCACCAAATTGATCTGCCATCATGTAGTATTCCTTCGGCAGCTGCTCCGGATTCTCGATGTAGTACTCATACAACGACTTGATCACAGTATTCACCTTGTGCAGATCCTCCACCTTCTTGACGTTCTGATTGAGATACACGTTCCGGAACATGAAATTGCGCAGCTTCGTCATGGCTTCTGCCTTTTCTTCCGTCAGGGAAGCCGTTTCCTTTCCCCAGCTGTTTGCGATCATGTCCTTGACGAGGGTATCGATCCTTTTCTTATGGCTGTCTCCCAGGATCGAGATCGGACCTTCAGGAAGGTCATCAAAGGTAATGATCCCGCTTCTCAAAGCGTCATCGATATCATGGTTGATATAGGCGATCCTGTCGCTGATCCTGACGATCTGCCCTTCGATGGTCTGAGGCATCACAGGACCTGTATGGTTCAATATGCCGTCTCGTACTTCGAAAGTGAGGTTCATGCCTCTTCTGTTGCTTCCCGTCTCGAGATAATCGACGACGCGCAGACTTTGCTCGTTGTGCTTGAAGCCGCCGGGATGGATCTTGTTCAGCACCGACTCTCCGCTGTGCCCGAACGGTGTGTGTCCCAGATCGTGACCCATTGCGATGGCTTCCGTCAGATCTTCGTTGACGCCGAGGCCTCTTGCGATGGTCCTTGCGATCTGGCTGACTTCGATGGTATGGGTCAGTCTCGTCCTATAGTGATCGCCTTCCGGAGCCAGAAAGACCTGCGTCTTATGCATGAGTCTTCGGAAGGACTTGGAATGGATGATCCTGTCTCTGTCCCTCTGAAAGTCCGTCCTTACTGTACACTTTTCTTCCGGCATCCTGCGGCCGCGGCTGTCTGCTGCCTTTGTCGCAAAGTCTGTAAGGATCTCATATTCACGCTGTTCCAGTACTTCTCTGGTCATCATTGATCTCATACTCCTGTAGACCCGAATCCTCCCGGTCCTCTGTCCGTCTCTGACAGTTCGTCAGCTGATTCCACCTGTGCCTTCACATAGGAGCATACGACCATCTGGGCCACCCTGTCTCCGTCGTTGATGACGAAAGGCTCCTGACCCCAGTTGATCAGTGCGATACCGACTTCACCTCTGTAATCGCTGTCGATGGTTCCTATGCCGTTTACCAATCCTATTCCCTTTTTGATGGCAAGGCCGCTCCTTGCTCTGATCTGCACTTCGTATCCTTCCGGGATCTCCATAAAAAGACCTGTGGGCACGAGAGCTCTTGCGCCGGGCTCTATGGTCATGGGACGTTCGAGGTGCGCACGGATGTCCATTCCTGCAGATCCTTCTGTTTCATATTCCGGCAGTCTGCCGCTGAGGCTCTTGATTTTGATTACCATAATGACCTCTATTCTACGATTCTGACTTTATCGTATCTGAGATCTGCGAGATCCGTTTCAGACTTTTCTTCTGCAGGCATGCCAAGAGAGAGCATGGCCAGAAGCTTATGTCCCTGAGGAAGTCCTACGAGTTCATCGAGATACTCTTCTGTGGTCCTGCCGTCAGCAGACAGTCTGAGCCTGCCCTGGATCCAGCAGCTTCCGAGGCCCAGGCTGTGAGCCATGAGATGCATGTTGGACATGACGATCGAGCAGTCTTCGATCCAGACGTCGCAGGCGTCCGGGTCTGCAGAAACGATAATGCAGGCATCTGCTCCTGCCAGCATGTTCGCTCCGCCGGTTCTTGCTCCCGGCATCTTGGCCAGGATCTCTTTATTCTTGATCACGGTGAGCTGCCATGGCCTGATCCCTCTTGATGCAGCACTGATGAGGCCTGCCTGGATCACTTTCTCCAGGTCTTCTTCTCGGATGCTTTCACCGGTGTATTTTCTAATGCTATGTCTTTTCTTCAATACTTCAAAAAGATCCATCGTTATTCACCTTTCTGATTCAGATTACACTTATATAGATATCATTATACTCGATTTCTCTTTTAAATGTGCAAAAAATTGGTTATAATTGCTATATATTACATTTTTTGTTTACAGGGGAGAGGTTATCATGAAGAAATTCCAAATCGCATCATATCTGTTCTTTGCGCTTGCCTTGCTCTTCATCATTCTCGGAGCATATATGGTGGTCCAGTCTCTTGAATATGTGACGACTTATTCAAGTCCTGAATCGAGCAGTGGAACGACAGTCTTCCAGTACGTTGTCACTTCTTCTATGGCATACTTCGGATTCGGATTCGTTTTCGCAGGTATCGGAGCCATACTCTTCAAGCAGGAGCAGATCATCGCATTGCGATCTGCGAAAGAGGCTGATAAAGAAGAAATCGCGGAAGCTGGAAAAGAAGATGCCGCACCAATCAAAAGAATGTATATCGGACCAGCAGATGACTTGATCGAAGAAGCAGAAGAGCCTGTGATCGAAGAGCCATCCCCTGCTCCGGAAGAGCCTCCGGCAGAAGAAGAAAGACCTGCGGAAGAAGAAACACCTGTAGAAGAAGAACACGCGGAGCCTTTGGAGGAAGAGCCTGCAGAGGAAGAAGCCCAGGTTTCGGAAGAAACGCAGGAAGCTTTGGAAGAAGCTTCGGAAGAAGTCCCGCAGGAAGAAGCTCCGGAAGAGCCATCCCGGATCAACTTCTCCACAGACTTCATACGGGATATATTTGAGAACGAAAAAAGAGATGTCTGATGGCATCTCCTTTTTTATGGTCGGGGCGACTGGATTCGAACCAGCGGCCTTTGCGTCCCGAACGCAACGCTCTACCAAGCTGAGCCACGCCCCGCAACGAATAATATTATACCACTTGAGAAATATATCTCAAGTGGTAATTCTCTTTTTTGTTGAAGATGATTCTTTAGAGGTCGCCTCTGTTCCTGTGGTAGGACTTGGCTTCGATGCTGTCCTTCTCGATCTGCTCTTTGAGAAGTTCCAGACTGTCGAATTTTCTCTCTTCTCTCATCTGCTTGACGAAGCCTACTTTGATGTATTCGTCGTATATGTCTCCGTCAAATCCGAAAATGAATGTTTCGATATTCCTGTCAAAGGTGCCTACCGTTGGCTTGACGCCCACATTCGTAACGGATGGGTATGTTTTGTCGCCGATCGTGCAATGTGTGATGTAGACCCCGTTTGGAGGGATCGCCATGGATGAGTCTGCATCGATGTTGCAAGTAGGATAACCGATGCCGCGGCCGATCCTGTTGCCCTTCTTCACGGTCCCGCCGATGTAGTATTCTCTTCCCAGGAACTTGTTGCACTCCTCCATATCGCCTTTGGCGATCTGCTCTCTGATATACGTGCTGCTTGCTATGACACCATCGATCTTGAAAGCTTCCTGCACGTGGATACCGAATCCGTGCTTCAGGCCTTCGTGCATGAGCACCTCGGGATTGCCGGATGCCTTATGACCGAACCGGTAGTTGAAACCGCAGTACGCTTCCCGGATGCGCATCTTGCCCACGAGGATCTCCGACACAAAATCCTCTGCACTCATGTTCATGATCTCCTTCGTGAATGGGATATCGAAGAGATAATCGACGCCGAGGCTTTCGATCACTACGGCCTTCTCATGAGGGTACTGGATGTTCTTCACGGCGCCTGCTTTAGAAAGAAGCGTGCTCGTGTGGTTGGAAAACGAGAAAACGGCACTCTTCAGACCGGCGGCCTTCGCAGTATGCACGGTCTTTCGGATGATCTCCTGGTGGCCCATGTGGACCCCGTCGAAATTGCCAAGTGCGATCACCGTCTCATCTATATTTTTGATTTCTTCAAGGGATTTGAAAATCCTCATAATTCCTGCCTCTTAACAAATATTTTATCTGCCTTCAATTCCCGGGAGCTGGCATCGTAATACCCTGTCCCCAGGAATAACCCGTCATCCATATACACGCGGTAAAGGATGTCGTAGGATCTTCCGCGTCTGTTCAGCACATCTGCGGACCCTGTCGGTTTCTGATCCACTCTGACCTGCTTCCACCTTATGCTGTTTCCGGCCACGAAATACCATGCTCTGTCCCTGCTGATGGTGACCTTGCCCAGGCTCACCAGCGGCTTATCCGCCGGCATGACAGCGCGGATCAGGTCTTCCGGGATCACATAAGCATCCTTGAGACGCTTGCTCTCTTCCATCAGTTCCTTGAGTCTGTCCGGCGTCGTGGCGTTTTCCAGGGTGAAGATGCCTGCTGCAGTCCTCTTGAGATAGCTCATAGCGGCGCCGCAGCCCAGTTTTTCGCCCAGGTCGTTGCAGATCGTCCGGATATACGTGCCCTTTGACACGGTGATCTCGAATTCTCCTTCTGCCAGTTTCTCATCGAATCCATGAAATACGATGCTTTTGACGGTGATATGACGCGGCTTGACCTTGACGTCCTGTCCGTCTCTGGCGTATTCGTATAATCTCTTACCTTCTACACGGACCGCCGAATACATAGGAGGCAGCTGATCGTGCTCCCCGATGAAGGAAAACAGCGCATCCCGGAACTGCTTTTCGGTGATGCCATCTGCCGGTCGTTCCTGCAAGGTCTCTCCCCAGATATCCTGGGTATCCGTCGTGATCCCGAGTTTCACGCGGCAGCGGTACGTCTTATCGTCCATGTCCAGATATTCCATGATCCTGGTAGCACTGCCGATAAAGAGCGGCAGAAGACCACATGCCATGGGATCGAGCGTGCCCCCGTGACCTATTTTGTCCGTGCCCAGAGCCTTTCTGGCTACTGCGACACAATCATGTGATGTCCAGTTCTGCGGCTTATCGAGTATCAGAATACCATCTCTCATGCCGTCTCGCCCTCCATAGAAGATACGATCGCTTCCTTCGTCATGGCAAGGACTTTGTCCAGTTCTCCTTCCAAAGTGAATCCGGCTGCCTTCTTGTGGCCTCC
>CAMNNV010000097.1 GCA_946546075.1 uncultured Bacillota bacterium
AACACCAACATCAGCATTACTCCACTCATCAACAATGGTTAAAGCTGGTGTATTCCTGATCATCAAGCTCGCACCGGTACTCGGCTGGAACGTAGCCGGTATCATGGTAATGATGGTCGGTGGCGTTACATTCCTTCTCGCTTCCTTCGCTGCTATTTCGCAGACGAACGCGAAGAAGGTACTCGCTTACTCGACAGTTGCCAACCTCGGACTGATCGTAGCCTGCGGCGGCGTCGGCACAGCCGAAGCTGTATGGGCCGGCATCATGCTGATCATCTTCCACGCTGTTACAAAGTCTCTGCTGTTCCTGTGCGTAGGTACTGCTGAACATCAGATCGGCTCCCGTGACATCGAGGACATGGACGGTCTGTTCGAAAGACTGCCGAAACTTGCAAGATTCATGCTCGTCGGTATCGCAGGAATGTTCCTGGCTCCGTTCGGTATGCTGATCTCCAAGTGGGCAACAATGGTATCATTCGTTGATTCAAACAATATCCTTCTGGTAGTTATCATCTGCTTCGGTTCCGCAGCAACTGCTTTCTACTGGACAAAGTGGATGGGCAAACTGTCGGCTACTATGGCAGGCAGAGAGAACATTCAGAAGAACGTACACGGTGAAGAGACATTCGTACACGCTACTCTGGCAACACTTACTGTCATTGTATGTCTCGGATTCCCGTTCATTTCGAGCGCTCTTCTGGTACCGTATCTGGAAGGAAACTTCGGAAGTGTTGAAACGCTCGCACTGTCGGCTAACAACATGGTCATCATGGTCATCATGGTAGCTGTACTCGTGCTCCTGTTCGCATTCTTCTTCGGAAAGACGAACAAGAAGATCGTACCTCTCTACATGGCAGGTTACAACATGGGCGACGACCTGACATTCATGAACGCCATGAAGGGTCAGACAGCAGTATCCCTGAGAAACTGGTACATGGAGAGCTACTTCGGTGAGTTCAAGATGAACGTTATTGGTGTAATCACAACTTCAGTCATCATCGTGGCTACAGTTGGTATAGTGATCGGTACGTTAGGAGGTATGTAGACATGGTAAAGGTAATCATATCAGTAATCGCATACATCATCCTTGCGCCGATCGTAGGCGGATTCCTCGCGGGTCTTGACAGAAAGATCTCAGCAAGGATGCAGGGCAGGGTCGGTCCCCCGATCCGTCAGCCGTTCTATGATGTTCTCAAGCTCCTTGAGAAGGAGAATATCACAGTCAACAGAGTACAGGACTTCTATGTAATGTGCTTCTTCATATTTGTTATCGTCACAGGATGCTTCTTCTTTGCAGGAGAGAACCTGCTGCTCGTCATGTTCACACTGACACTTGCCAGCGTATTCCTGATCGTAGCTGCTTTCTCCTCGAACTCGCCTTATGCTGAGGTCGGTGCAGAGAGAGAACTTCTGCAGATGCTTGCTTATGAGCCGATGGTGCTCATCACATGTGTAGGATTCTACATGTTCACAGGAAGCTTCGAAGTCGGACAGATCATGCTGTCGACAAAGATGCCGTTCCCGTATCTGATCGGTATCTTCCTGGGATTCATTTTCATCCTGACGATCAAATTCAGAAAATCACCGTTCGACCTTTCGATGTCGCACCATGCACATCAGGAACTCGTTGCAGGTCTTAAGACAGAGTTCTCCGGTAAGACACTCGCTATGCTCGAGGCTGCTCACTGGTATGAGAACGTCTTCCTGCTCGGAATGGTCTTCCTGTTCTTCGTGAACGGAACATGGTGGGGATACGTTATTGGTATAGTTGATGTCCTTCTCACATATTTCCTGGAAATTGTGATCGACAACAGCTTCGCGAGAATGAAGTGGCAGGTAGCCATCAACTCATCATGGATCGTTGCGGTCGTGCTGGGTACAGTCAACCTGTTCATGCTCATGTTCGTAAGGTAAGGAGGTGCAGGAATGTCATATATAACAAAATCACCTTGGGTCATCCATTATGATGGATCGAGCTGCAACGGTTGTGACATTGAAGTTCTGGCTAGCCTTATGCCGATGTACGACGTTGAGCGCTTCGGTATAATCAATACCGGTAACCCAAAGCACGCTGACGTATTCCTGGTAACAGGATCCGTCAACGAGCAGAACAAAAATGTAGTAAAGCAGATATACGAGCAGATGCCTGAACCGAAGGTAGTAGTTGCTATCGGTATATGTGCTTGCAACGGCGGAATCTTCAAAGAATGCTACAACATCCTCGGCGGTGTTGACACGGTCATCCCTGTCGACGCATACGTTCCGGGATGCGCAGCAAGACCTGAAGCCATCATCGACGCTGTAGTCACAGGACTCGGCATCCTTGAGCAGAAGCGTCAGGCTCTGGCAAACGGCGAGCTCCTCAAAGAGCCCGAACCGGAAGCTGCAGTAGCTGCTCCTGAGGAAGCTGCCGAAGAAGGAAAGGAGGAAGCGTAATGAGTGAGAAGAAATATGCTATTCAGGACATTCAGAACATTGCTGCCTCTGAGCTTCTTGAAAGAGTAAGAAAACTTAAAGAGGATGGTTACAGACTCGCGCAGGCATGTGCCATGAACAGAGAATACGGACAGGATCTCCTGTATTCGTTCGACAAAGACCACATCCTGCTGAATCTGAAAGTAAAAGTAAACGAAGGTGAAGAAGTCGAGAGTATCACAGGCGAATACTGGCCGGCATTCATCTATGAGAACGAAATGCACGATCTGTTCGGCATCAAGTTCCTGCACAATGCCCTTGATTACAACGGCAACTTCTTCGTTACAGCTGAACCTACTCCATGGAATCCAAAGAAGTAAGGAAAGGAAGGTAATATCATGGGAAAAAGAACTATAATACCTTTCGGACCCCAGCACCCTGTACTTCCGGAACCGGTCCATCTTGACCTGGTTATCGAAGACGAGAAGGTAGTTGAAGCCATTCCTTCTATCGGATTTATCCATAGAGGACTGGAAAAGCTGGTGGAAAAGAAAGAATACCCCGAGATGGTATACGTCATCGAAAGAATCTGCGGTATCTGCAGTTTCGGACATGGCTGGGGATACTGTGCTGCGGCTGAAGGCGCTATGGGCGTTGAGATTCCGGACAGAGCAGAATTCCTGAGAACGATCTGGCACGAACTGAGCAGGGTACACAGCCATCTGCTGTGGCTCGGACTCCTGGCTGACGGTTTCGGTTTCGAAAGTCTGTTCAACCACTGCTGGAGAGTAAGAGAGACTATTCTCGACATATTCGAAGAAACAACAGGCGGAAGAGTTATCTTCTCAGTCTGCAAAGTAGGCGGCGTTCGTAAGGACGTCGATGCTGACACACTGAAGAGGATCGCTGACACGCTTGAAAACATCAAGGCTGAGATCAAGACGCTCTGTGATGTATTCCTCGAAGACGTTTCTGTCAAGAACAGACTGGTCGGAGTTGGATACCTCTCGAAGCAGGACGCTATCGATCTTTGCACAGTAGGCCCGATGGCCAGAGCATCCGGCATCAATCAGGACCTGAGATACAACGGTCACGGCAAATACCTCGAAGTAGGATTCACACCGTGCGTTGAAGAGCAGGGCGACTGCTATGCAAGATGTAAAGTAAGAATCGACGAGATCTTCGAATCTATCGGCATCATCCAGCGCTGCATCGAAGCAATTCCGGAAGGCGCTATCGATGTACCTGTCAAGGGCAAGTTCACAGGCGAATTCATCACAAGGATGGAGCAGCCCAGAGGCGAGGCCGTTTACTATGCTAAGGCCTTCGATCCGGGCAAGGAGACGAATTATCTCGAAAGAATGAGAGTCAGGACACCAACCAACATGAACATCCCGGCTATGGTCAAGACACTGCAGGGATGCGATCTGGCAGACGTTCCGATGCTCGTTCTGACGATCGACCCGTGCATCAGCTGTACAGAAAGGTAGGTGAGAGAGAATGGCAGTATTCAAAATGGCAAAAGTTGTTTTAAACAGATTGTTCCAGAAGCCGGCTACTCTCATGTACCCTGTAGTACCGAGAGAATGGACAGAGAGAACTAGAGGACACATCGACATCGACGTAGATCAGTGCATCAAGTGCGGAATCTGCGCAAGAAAGTGCCCGACGAACGCTATCACGGTTGACAGAGACGCAAGCACATGGGAAATCCAGAGGATGCAGTGCATCCAGTGCGGCTGCTGCGCCGAGGTATGCCCGAAGAAGTGCCTCTCGATGGCTCCTGAGTATACAACACCGAACACGATCAAAGTTGTCGACAAGTTCGATATCCCGGTCAAGGAAAAACCGGCTCCGAAGGCTGCTCCGGCAGACGGCGCTGCTTCCGGTGAAGACGGACTCAAATGCAACGCTGAGGAGTGTGTATATTGCGGACTGTGCGCTAAGACCTGCCCGGTCGGTGCGATCACGGTCGACAGAGGAGAGAAAAAGTGGGAAGTCGACAAGGACGCCTGCGTACAGTGCGGTGCCTGCGTAGACAAATGCCCCAAGAAGTGCTTGTCACTTTAATTGATCCTAAAATGTCAATGCTGCGGCCCTATGGGCCGCAGTTTTTTTGCTTACATTTATATATATAGCAATGCCTGCAATGCTGTAATTATTCCGAATTGTCAGATAAAAAACAGTGTAGTATTCTCAAACAGATACAAAAACAAATGCATACAAGAAGAATCATATCCAACTACGAAAAATATTGTAGAAATCAGCATAAAACTGTGTTGACTATAGTATAAAAAAGCGTTATCATGCTCATGGTGCAATGAGAGCATATCTGTTTGCACCAACCATATAACGTGTTAAAATAAATACGTATAACAAGTTTAGGCGTGGTCCCGGCAGGTCGGCCGGGAAGAATTGGAGGAATCATGGCTAAAACAATGAAAACAATGGATGGCAACACGGCTGCGGGATATATCTCGTATGCCTTTACAGATGTTGCAGCTATCTACCCCATCACACCGTCATCACCGATGGCAGAGGTCGTCGATGATATGGCTGCGCATGGCAACAAGAACATCTTCGGACAGGAAGTCAAAGTGGTAGAAATGCAGTCCGAAGCAGGCGCAGCAGGTGCTGTACACGGATCGCTGCAGGCTGGCGCGCTCACAACGACATACACAGCTTCTCAGGGTCTTCTTCTGATGATCCCGAACATGTACAAGATCGCAGGCGAGTTCCTTCCGTGC
>CAMNNV010000098.1 GCA_946546075.1 uncultured Bacillota bacterium
TCTTCAGCAGCCGACTCTTCTTCCCGACCCTCTTCTGGATCTGCCGTCTTATCTGCTTCGGTTTCAATTTGATCAACGGATTCTGATTCTTCTGTTACCTGATTTCTGCCTTCGACTTGTTCTGATTCGATCGCGTTGTTTCGTTCTGACTCGACCGCATCGTCTGTCATTTGCTGTCTTTCAGAATGATCTTCTTCAGAAGGATTTTCTTCAGTGTTCTCCTTTTTATCATTTTCATCGGTCGCAAGATTCTTGTTATCCTGTTCGTTCACATGTTGCTGCTTATAGCTCTCAACCATCTCATGATCCACAAGTTCCGCTGTTTTCGGATCCACTGGATTATCCGTCCCATAATAGTGATTCATCAACGTATTATTGATATCCTGTTCAATATTTGGGTTGCCGAATACCCCCTGCGCTTCGCTCAGAGTTGCTTGATACCCATTGATCTCCACCTCTTTTTTGTACTGCTCTGCTGTTGGATCCGGCCCGAAATTCTGCAGGTTTTGATTCGCAATGTTCATCGCCTGCATTTCCCCGTATTTATGAGCATCTCTTTCTGTAGACTGCAGATAATACATGTAATAACCATATCCCGGGGTCTCCCCATTCAAATAATGGGAGCCTTGACTTTGGACCGGTTTATTATCAGCAGTCTGATCGTTGACCAGCGAAGTGGTGAAGTTGTTTGCGGTATACTCCGCAGCCAGCTGCTGATTGGAACTGCTGATTGTTTTGTCTATCACTTGATTCTGCCAGGCATGTATGTTTTCATGCAGCACTGTCTCCAGGGCCATGTAATTTGAATGTGAAAAGGGCTCCTCTATCCTGGTTCCATTGAACTCATGACTGCGTATATCCCGTACAAAGTTATCACGGTTCAACTCAATGACGTTGCCTGATTGGCGACCTTGCACACCTGACGGCAGGTCGGCAAAGCGCACTTCACATGCCCCTTTCTCTCCCATGGATCTTGCCGCTCTGTTGACCGTTTCCTGCAGAAGCTGCTGCCTTTCATTTTCGCCCATACTGCTCCATATTTCGCCCCGAAACATGCCAAACAAGTCTTTATCGCTGTAGTTTCCATAAGTAGTCGGGTGGACGCCGTACCCTAAAAACTTGAAAATCATTTCTTAGTTCTCCATATTCTCATAACGCCTGCCTCTTCATCACGAAGATATAAACTCATTGTGAGAAAGGCATCCAGGAAGTCCTCATCACCTCTAAGTGACATTATCGCATTGATGCAGTACTTACCGATCCACAGATCCGAGATCGGTTTTTCCTGCATCCATTCGGCAAGATTTTGTTCCAGCCTATCGTCACCTTCTTTTATGATTCTCTCCGCCATATAGTTGGCATAGTGTTCATCCGCCAGAGGATTATGCCCCATGATCGCTTCAACGAGCTCTATTTTGTCTACTTTCATACTTGGTTTCTCCTTTTACGCGTAACTCTATCAGATGATTCAGTGACACTAGCAGGATGCCAAAACAGGATTCATGCTATTTCTATCATACCACAGTTTTATATGATGTCGCGGGGTTGATTTTAACAAGTATTCAAGGAGTTTCCCTTGTGATCCGGAAATAAAAAACCGCTGCCCGTTCGTCTGAACGATTGCAGCGATTTTTATTTTGCTATTATCCCGTCATCCTACTTCAGTGTTACGATGACTTTCTTTTTCTTGCCCTTCTCTACGAGGATCTTGCCTTCTTTGAAGAGATCCGGAGTCACTGCGAATTTCTTGTCCATGATCTTCTCGCCGTCGATCTTCAGACCGCCCTGCTCGATGGTCATGAAGCCTTCTCTGTTGCTCGGTACCAGACCCAGCTCCTTGATGAAGGATACGACGCCCATGCCTTCGCCTTCCAGCTTCGCTGTTTCGAATTCAACAGTCGGCAGGTTCGACAGGTCTCCGCCGCCGCCGAATGCTGCTCTTGCGGCATCCTGTGCTTTCTGTGCTTCCTCTTCGCCGTGTACCAGCTTCGTTACCTCGAATGCCAGGACTTCCTTCGCCTTGTTGATCTCCTTGTCTTCCAGGGATGCAAGTCTCTTGACCTCATCCATAGGCAGGAATGTGAGCATCCTCAGGCACTTCTCAACATCAGCATCCCCTACGTTTCTCCAGTACTGGTAGAACTCGTACGGTGACGTCTTCTGTGCATCGAGCCACAGTGCGCCCTTCTGGGTCTTGCCCATCTTCTTGCCCTCTGAGTTGGTCAGCAGGGAGAAGGTCATACCGTAGACTTCTTTGCCTGTCATCTTGCGGGTGAGGTCCACGCCGCCGATGATGTTGGACCACTGGTCATTGCCGCCGAATTCGATCTTCACATCGAAGTCTCTTGCCATGACCATGAAGTCGTAGCTCTGCATCAGCATGTAGTTCAGTTCGAACATGGTCAGTCCGCCTTCGCGGTCCATTCTCTGCTTGAAGCACTCTGCACGGAGCATGGTGTTGACGTTGAACTGGGAACCGACTTCTCTCAGGAAATCGATGTAGTTCAGCGGACGCAGCCAGCGGGCATTGTTGACCGCCACGGCTTTGCCCGGATCCGGAGTCTTGTTCTCGTGACCCGGAACGTATACACCGTCATTTCCTACGTACTCCCACTCATCGTCGAAGTCGAGGAACTTGTCAAAAAGCTTCTTAAACTGCTCGCAGTTATGCTCGATGGTCTCGATATCCATTACCTGACGCATATCTGTACGTCCGGAAGGGTCGCCTACCATGCCTGTACCGCCGCCGATGAGCACGACAGGAGTATGTCCGAACTTCTGCATATACATCATGATGATGACCTGCATGAAGTGGCCTACGTGGAGGCAGTCTGCCGTCGGGTCGAATCCAATATAGAACTTAACTTTCTCGTTCTGAAGAAGTTCTCTTACCTTCTCCTCATCCGTTGACTGTTCTATAAAACCTCTCTCCTTCAGAACATCATATACATTGTCAAACTTGCTGACATTATCAGGAATGAAATCGAAATTCATTTTGCTTTAAACTCTCCTTTTGATTTATTTAGTACCGTAAATTCTGTCACCTGCATCTCCAAGTCCCGGAACGATGTATGCATTCTCGTTCAGGCACTCATCCTTCGCTGCGATGTAGATGTCAACGTCAGGATGCTTCTCTTCTAATACCTTGATACCTTCCGGTGCTGCGATGAGGCACATGAACGTGATCTTCTTGGCGCCTCTTTCCTTGACGAAATCGATGGCTGCTGCTGCACTTCCGCCTGTTGCGAGCATCGGGTCGAGAACGAATACTTCTCTCTCAGCGATATCGTTCGGCAGTTTGCAGTAATATTCTACAGGCTCATGAGTATCAGGATCTCTGTAGAGTCCAACGAATCCTACCTTAGCGTTCGGTACCAGATCCAGGAATCCGTCTACCATGCCCAGGCCTGCTCTGAGGATAGGAACGATAGCGACGTCCTCGCCGTCAAGCATGTTGACCTTCGTCGGGCAGATCGGTGTCTCGATCTCCACTTCCTTGAGTGGCAGATGTCTTGTGGACTCAAAGCACATGAGTCTTGCGATCTCTCTGACCAGTTCTCTGAAATCCTTTGTGCTTGTGTCCTTCATTCTAATAAGTGCTGTCTTGTGCTGAATTAACGGATGGTCGAATACATGTACTTTACCCATGCCTGTCCTTCCTTTCTTTTTTATTGCTAAAATCCCTTTATCATAACGGCCTTATGCCGCAATTAACTAACCTTCGATCTGGTCGATCCTGCGCTGGTGGCGTCCGCCCTCGAACTCCGTATCCAGGAACGCCTTTGTGATAGCAATTCCCGTCTCCTCGTCGATGATCCTTCCGCCCATTGCCAGCATATTGGCGTTGTTGTGCTTTCTCGTAAGCTCCGCCATCTCCACATTCGTACAAAGTCCGCAGCGGATGCCTTTGACTTTGTTGGCTGCGATGCTGATGCCGATCCCTGTGCCGCAGCAGACGATGCCTCTGTCCGCCTCGCCGGATGCCACAGCCTCTGCGCACGCTCTGCCGTACTTCGGGTAATCCACGGACTCCGCGGAATTCGTTCCCAGATCTGTCACTTCCACATCGCCTCTGGACTCCAGATACGCCTTCACCGCTTCCTTGAGTTCGAAACCGCCGTGGTCACATGCAATTGCTATTTTCATATCACGCCTCACACTTCTTTGATATTATACCCTGCAGATCGCAGCATCCTGTTCATCACTGCGAATCCACGCTGATCGCCCGCATCGAGAGCCCCCGCGATGATGTAATCCACACCATCTTCATCCATCTGCCGCAATCTCGCAAAGAGGTCGTGGGCTGCTTCTTCGAAGTCGTTTTCTCCAAAAAGGATGACGCCTGTCTTCAGGCCGGAAGATTCCTTCTCTTCCCGGAGCCTGGCAGCTTCTGCTTCCACCCGCTCCTGCGGTCCCGAGAGGATGATCATCTCCGCCTCCGGCGCATAGTGTTTATATTTCATGCCTGGGGACTTCGGTTTCTCCACCTCAGTCTCTGTCTTCGCATACAGGGCTTCGTCGTACTTCACAGGTCTTCCCAGGACTTCGGCCAGCTGCTCTGCTGTGATCATGCCGGGTCTCAAAATATTCGGGGTGTCTCCCGTCATATCGAGAACGGTCGACTCGATGCCGATCCTGCAGTCGTCTCCTGCGATGATGCCGTGGATGCGTCCATCCATATCCCGGATGACGTCGCTTGCCCTCGTAGGGCTCGGTTTACCGGAAAGGTTGGCGCTTGGTGCTGCCACCGGGCATCCTGCTGTCCGGATCAGCTCCAGAGCAGGCTCACAGTCCGGCATCCTCACAGCCACTGTCTCGAGGCCACCCGTGGTCTTATACGGAACGACTTTTCGTTTGTTCACCACCATGGTCAGAGGTCCCGGCCAGAAAGCGTCCATGAGTTTCTCCATGTCCTCCGTCACATCGTCCGTCAGCATCCTCAGATCCTTCGGCTCTGCGATGTGAACGATCATCGGATTGTCGCTGGGACGACCCTTTGCTTCATACACTTCCGCTACTGCATCAGGATTCAGGGCATCTGCGCCAAGTCCGTAGACCGTCTCGGTAGGAAAAGCGATGAGCCCGCCGCAGGTCA
>CAMNNV010000099.1 GCA_946546075.1 uncultured Bacillota bacterium
GACAGAAGATCAACGTCAAGGTTCTTTCCATGAACGCAGAGAAGGGCAAGATCTCACTTGGCCTCAAGCAGAACCAGCCTGAACCATGGTCCGTAATCGACGAGAACTACCAGGTAGGACAGGTTATCGAAGGCAAAGTAGTCCAGATCAAGGAATACGGTGCATTCGTAGAACTCGAGCCAGGTCTCGACGGACTGGTACACATCTCAGAAGTTGCTCATAAGAGAGTTGCTAACATCAACGACGAACTGGAAGTTGGTCAGATCGTTACAGCTAAGATTCTCGAGATCGATAAGGATAGGAAGAGAATCAGCCTGAGCATCAGAGAGACGATCGATCCTGAAGCAGAGAAGGCTGCTGAGGAAGAAGCTGCTGTAGAAGAACCTGCAGTAGAAGAAACTCCAGCAGAAGCACCTGTTGAGGAAGCAGCTCCTGTAGAAGAAGCACCAGCTGAAGAAGAATAATCGACAAATAATCAAGGGTCACCATCATGGCGACCCTTTTTTAATGTCTGAAATCAGTTGAAATCAGTTGGACGAGCCGATAAGCTCCTCTGCTGATCGTAGTGTTGTTTCTGTTATATTTTCCCCACCCAGAAGTCTTGCGATCTCCCGGATTTTCTCTTCTTCGGACAAGGCTCTGACTTCGGTATATGTCCTGGAATCATCGGAATGCTTGGAAATGCAGTAGTTCCACTTGCCGCATGCAGCGATCTGAGGAAGGTGGGTGATGCAGATGATCTGATGATTGTCTGCGATCTCTTTGAGTTTGCGTCCTACGATGCTGGCGGCGATACCGCTGATCCCGCTGTCGATCTCGTCGAATATCATGGTCGGGATCTCATCGTAGTCGCCGATGATCTTCTTGAAGGCCAGCATGATCCTGGACATCTCACCGCCGGATGCGATCTTGCTGAGCGGTTTCAGAGGCTCGCCCCTGTTGGTGCTGATCAGGAACTGTACGGCATCATTACCATTCGCGGTGTAGATCGGAGCTTCCTTGAATTCCACCTGGAATACGGCATCCTTGAAGCCCAGCTGCAGCAGCTGCTCCGTGATCTGGGTCTCCAGTTCTGATGCGGCTTCCCGGCGTATCTTGGACAACTCAGCGCTATAATACTTGAGGCGCTCGCCGCAAGCATGGAGCTCTCCCTTTAGCGAATCGATATCGGAATCCACATTATCGATGCGGGCAAGGCGCTCATCGAGATCCTGTTCGTAGGCGATGAGTTCGTCGATCGTCATGCCGTGCTTGTTCTTGAGCCGGTTTATCATGTCGGCTCTTGCGATGGCTTCGTCCAGCTCTGCAGGAGAGAAGGTTATTCTGTCTCTCATCTCACGGATGGTGGATGAGGCATCCTCCAGGTCGTAGTATATGCTGTTCATCCGCTCCGCCAGTTCCTGCAGGTCTTTCGAATACTGTCCGATATGGGACAGGGACGATGTGATGCTCTTTAGTCCCTCAAGAAGGGAGGCGCCGTCTCCTGCGGAAGCTTCATATGCTCCCGAGAGACCTTCGTATATGAGCTCGCTGTTCTGGAGCACGGATATCCTCTGTTCAAGCTCCTCGTCCTCGCCGGACGTGAGGTTGGCTTCGGCGATCTCCCGAGCCTCAAACTCCATGAAATCCCTCTGACGCTTGTCCTTCGCAGCCTGGGCAGTCAGCTCTTTTAACCTCGAACGCACATGGGTGTACTCCGCGTATGCCCCTGCCACGTCATCCTTTGCAGGAAGGGTCTTGTCCTTGTGGTACATGTCCACAAGATCGATGTGGTACTCCGGATCGAGAAGGGACTGGTGGTCGTACTGTCCGTGGATATCCGCCAGGCTCCTGCAAAGTTCGCTGAGGGCAGAAAGGGTGACGATCTCATCTCCTATCCTGCAAAGGTTCCTGCCGGTGGCCGATATCTCACGGGTGATGATGTATTCCTGTCCGTCTTTCTCTGCGACCATCTGGATCACAGCCTTATCTTCTCCCGAGCGCACGAAACTACTGTCAGCTCTGCTCCCGAGGGCCAGGCTGACAGCTTCGATCACGATTGATTTACCGGCACCCGTTTCGCCGGTTATGATGTTAAGACCATCGTGAAGATCGAATCTCGTATCTTCGATGGTGGCAAAATTTCTGATCTCTATATGTCTGATCATTTCATGCTCCCATGAGCTTATTTGTTCATAGCAATGAGATCGTTGAGATACTCAACGACGATAGCCGCATTATCAGCGTCATCTACAACGAACATGATCGTGTTGTCTCCTGCTATGGAGCCGATGACGTGGGGTATCCCAAAGGAATCCAGGGCTTCTGCTGCTGCTCCTGCACAGCCTGACAGCGTCTTCAGGACGACGATGTTGCCGGAAGATGTGGCTGATTTGACGGTTTCCCTGTAGATGTTGGACATCCTGCCGGACACAGGCCGCTCCTCGGTGGAGGACGGAGCATACTTATACTTGCCTGAAGGAGACAGGATCTTCACCAGCTGGAGTTCCTTGATATCACGTGATATCGTGGCCTGGGTGACTTCGTATCCGAAATCCCTCAGCAGGGAAGCCAGCTTGTCCTGCGTCTCGATCTCATGTGTCTCGATAAGCTCTAATATTTTATTTTGTCTGGAAATACGCATGTTGATACCTCCGGTCATGGATATATATGAATTATATCATACAATAGAATGTGCCGTAACATAATCCTTAACAAACATATGTTTGTATGGTATACTTTTATAAGTATACATAGAGGAGAAACTGCACATGAAGATATTGGGTATCGACCCGGGATATGCTATTATGGGTTACGGAGTGATCGAGGTGATCGGCAACCGATTCAGAGTCTGCCAGTATGGCTCCATCACTACGGAAGCAGGAAGGCCGATCGAGGAGAGACTCTCGCATCTGTACGACTCATTGCGGGAGATCATCGATGAAGAACGGCCCGACGTAGCATCCATAGAAGAACTGTTTTTTAACAACAATGCCAAGACAGCCATCACCGTCGGCGAAGCAAGAGGCATCGCCGTTCTGGCCTGCGCCAAGGGGGGACTTGAGATCGCGGAATACACACCGATGCAGATCAAGCAGGCACTGGTAGGCTACGGCAAGGCAGAGAAGAAACAGGTGCAGATCATGGTCAAGACACTTCTCAATCTCAAAGAAGTGCCGAAACCGGATGATACGGCAGATGCACTGGCTGCAGCCATTTGCCATGCCCACGCGGCAGGCACATCGAAGAAACTTAAGGAGTTGTACGCGAGATGATAGGATTCCTCAGAGGAGAGCTCGCCGAGAAGGGCGACGGATACGTGATCATAGATGTTGGCGGAGTGGGATTCCAGGTTTTCGTACCGGCGAATTCCAGAGCATATCTTGCTTCCGATGGAAGTGAGATCACCGTCTACACAGCCATGATGGTAAGAGAAGATGATATCAGCCTGTATGGTTTTTCACGAAAGGGAGAACTGGATGCTTTCCGCAAACTGATCACGGTAAGCGGTGTGGGCGCCAAGGCAGGTATCGCCATCATGTCCGCTTTCACATTGGAAGAGCTGGAGCAGGCCATTGCCTTCGAGGATTCCAAGTCCCTCACGAGGGCCAACGGCATCGGCAAGAAGACGGCGGAGAGGATCGTTCTGGAACTCAAGGATAAGTTCAAGCTGGACGGTGCAGAGCCACTGGATCCTGCGGCGGCAGCAGCTGCTGCGGGAGCAGAGGGAGCAGCACCTCATGGCGGCGGAAGAAGAGAAGCGGTAGAAGCCCTTATGGCTCTGGGATACAGCAGAGCAGAGGCTATGAGCGCACTGGCCACCGTCAAAGAGGATGACCTCACTTCAGAAGAGTACATCAAGAAGGCTCTCAAGAACCTGTTTTAAAGGAATACGTGAAGTATGGAATACGGAATGGATTACGGAGAAAGAATAACGGCTGCGGAGCTGGGATCCGGGGAAGAGAGAACGGAATTCACCCTGAGGCCCCAGACGCTGGCTGAATATATAGGACAGAAGAAGGCAACGGACAACCTGAAGATCTTCATCGAGGCGGCCAAGCTGAGAGGAGAACCACTGGATCACGTGCTGTTCTACGGACCGCCGGGACTGGGCAAGACCACCCTCGCAGGCATCATTGCCAACGAGATGGGCGTCGACATGAGGATCACATCGGGACCTGCCATCAGCAGAGCAGGAGACCTGGCTGCGATCCTGACGAATCTCAATGAGAACGACGTTCTCTTCATCGATGAGATCCACAGACTGAACAGATCCGTCGAGGAAGTTTTGTACTCGGCTATGGAGGACTTTGCCCTCGATATCGTCATCGGCAAGGGCCCTTCGGCAAGATCGATCCGTCTGGACATCGCGAAGTTCACGCTGATCGGTGCCACCACGAGAGCGGGAGCACTCAGCGCACCTTTGCGTGACCGATTCGGTGTGAACCTGAAGTTCGAACTGTACGATACGGACGAGCTGAAGACCATCATCTCAAGGTCTGCGAATCTTTTGGATGTGCCGGTGGACGACGATTCACTGACGGAGATGGCCCTGAGATCCAGAGGTACCCCGCGAGTAGCAAACCGCATGCTCAAGCGTGTCCGGGACTTCGCGCAGGTAAGAGGCGAGGGAAACATCACGCTGGACATCACGAGACAGGCGCTGACGGCCCTCGGCGTAGACGGCATGGGTCTTGAACATCTCGACAGAGAGATCCTTCGGACCATCATCGAGAGATTCAACGGAGGACCTGTTGGCATCGAGACCATCGCGGCCTCCATCGGAGAAGAGCGCGTCACCATCGAGGACGTCTACGAGCCGTATCTCATACAGGCCGGGTTCCTCCACAGGACCCAGAAGGGACGCATGGTCTCGGAGATGGCCTACAGGCACCTGGGGTTAGAATACAACAAAGACGACGAAGAACAATTGAGGATGAAGAATACATGAAGATAACGGATTTTGATTACGATCTTCCTGAAGAACTGATAGCACAGAAGCCTGCGGACAAGAGAGACGCGTCCAGGCTTCTTGTCGTTCACAGGGATAACGATACGATAGAACACAAGCACTTTTATGACATACTTGAATACCTCCGTCCCGG
>CAMNNV010000100.1 GCA_946546075.1 uncultured Bacillota bacterium
CATTCAAAGCCATCAGTAATCTAGTCAAATAGTGATACCATACAATGATCCGGAGGCCGTCAGGTCTCCGTTTTTTATTGACGAAAATCGATGATTGCGGTATTATTTTCGACGACAGCGTCCCTGTGCGCATCTCCGGCGGAGATTGTTCCATCGATTTCACGAAGATACGTGGCAGGATCGACCGCAGGAACTACAGATAAACACGACAACGCCCCGGCTCTTATGCGCCGGGGCGTTGTTATCTATTCGTCATTATCTTCACTTTTTCATATCATCGGACAACGCCTTCCCTGCATTCTTGCTGTCTGCCGGGGCGAGCGTCAATCCTACGACGCCGCCGAGTATCAGCGCTCCGCACAGGAAGTGGTACCATCTTAACGGCTCTCCCAGTATGAGGGCTCCCGCTACGATGGACACCAGCGTTGAGGCGCTGTTGAATATGGTGGACTGCACGATCTCCATGTGGGCCAGCATATACGCCATGAACTGTGCCGAAAGCAGGATGCAGAATATGCCGAGAAATGATACCCATATGATGAAATCAGGATGCTTCAGCGGCGAAAGAAGTTCCGCCATGCCATCCGTCACGATGGCTTTGACGATGGATGTTCCGATGAATATCACAGAGCCTCCGATGGCGATCGCTGCCGTGATCTCGATCGGTTTGAACACGCCTCTGACATATCTTGCCGATACGTTCTGGCAGCCCATGAAGAAGGTCCCTATGGCCATGAAGATGATCCCCTTGAGATTCAGATTGATCTCCGAAGCGTTGAGGACGATGAGGACCATCAGGGATGCCACCGTCATGACAACGAAGATCATCTGGAGCCTTGTGGACTTCTCCCCGAGAACTACCCTGCCTATGATCTTTGCGAAGATCGGCACCATGGCGTACACGATCGCGCCCTCGATGGATGTGGCAAAGAACATCGCAAGGATCTGGAAAATCATGAACAGGATGTACAGCGCGGCAGTCTGATATAGTCTGGCTTTCGGCCTTCTGATCTCTGACTTCGGGAAAAGACCCATCGCCCTGGTTACCGAGATCCAGATGGCAACACCGATGAGGGCAGCCACATATCGGTACGTCAGGATCGTCAGCGTATCAGCGTACGGCACGCACTTTTTTATACCAAAAAACGAAAAGCCGATCGAAAACGTAAAGGCTGCTGCTACGCAGTACAATCTCCATCTCGGTTCCCCGTCTATCTTCTTATTACTCATTTTTGTCACCTCGCACAACCATTATATCCCCATCAAATGTGACGGTCAATGGCACCTGCTCCATACAGTAGAAGACCGCAGCCTGGTGCTGCGGTCTTCCTATAGTTTTTTATTATATTGAAGAGAGAGTTTAAAACAAAATCGTGATTATGCGAGTGAACCCATGTACTTCATTGTACGGATAAGCTGGTTAACATAGCTCATCTCGTTGTCATACCATGCTACGATACGAACTTCGTAGATGTGAGTTCCGCACTTCTCAGCAAGAGTCTGAGTAGCATCGAAGAGTGAACCATAAGGGATACCGATGATATCGCTTGATACCAGTTCTTCTTCTGTGTATCCGAATGACTCGGAAACAGCAGCCTTCATAGCTGCATTGATACCTTCTACTGATACGGAATCTGTCTCATCCTTAAGAGTAGCATCCAGGATCGTGATGGAACCTGTAGGAACAGGAACTCTCTGTGCTGATCCGATGAGTTTGCCATCCAGTTCAGGAATAACCAGGCCGATAGCCTTAGCAGCACCTGTTGAGTTCGGAACGATGTTGATCGCACCAGCTCTTGCTCTTCTCAGGTCGCCCTTCCTGTGTGGTCCGTCCAGAAGCATCTGGTCACCAGTGTAAGCGTGGATCGTCGTCATGAATCCGGTTCTGAGCTCTCTGTAGTTTGCCAGTACCTTAGCCATTGGTGCCAGGCAGTTCGTAGTACATGATGCACCGGATACGATCGTGTCGTCCTTCGTCAGTGTCTCATGGTTTACGCCGTAAACGATAGTAGGAAGATCGTTGCCTGCAGGAGCTGAGATCAGTACTTTCTTAGCGCCGGCATCGATATGAGCCTGTGACTTAGCCTTGGAAGTATAGAAACCTGTGCACTCCAGAACCAGATCTACATTCAGTTCGCTCCATGGCAGCTTAGCTGCATCCGGTTCGCTGTAGATTGGGATCTTCTTGCCATCTACTGTGATCGAATTATCGTCGTTCGTTACTTCGTGTGTGTCTGCGTATCTTCCCTGAACGCTGTCATATTTAAGAAGATGTGCGAGCATACCAGGATTCGTCAGATCGTTGATTGCTACGATCTCACATCCATCATCTTCAAAAGCCTTGCGGAATGCAAGACGTCCAATACGTCCAAAACCATTGATCGCGATTCTTGTCATAGTTGACCTCCTATTGATTCATTATATACTATCCTAATTAAGTTCGATTATATCCGCACTGCTTAAATAAGCAGGATCCGGCAGCTTATCTGTTATTATAGTCCCTGCGTCCAGACTTGCAAATGTTATTGCAGAAACAAGTCCGAATTTACTGCTGTCTGCAAGGATGAAGACCTTGCTGGACCTGTCTATGGCCTCTGTCTTGACCATGGATTCTTCGATCCCAGCTGTCGTAAGACCATTGTCGAGATCTACTCCATCGGTTCCGATAAATGCTTTATCGAAATGGTATTTCTCCAGGCTCCTGACGGCTTCATGTCCCGTTATTGCCTCTGTAGACGCCTTGACATGCCCTGCCACCAGGTATGTCTTAAAGCCTCTCTCGGCCAGTCTCAGGCCGTGCATGATACCATCCGTGACATACGTTGCACCATAGCAGGTTATCTGATCGATCATACTCCCTGTCGTCGTGCCTGCATCGATGTATACGAGATCATCATCCTGTATAAGTGATGCTGCATAGGAAGCCACTTCTGACTTCTCTACTGCCTTGATATTCTCCTTGAGATGGACACGGGAGATCGGCTCATTTGACTTCTCTATGGAGGAGTTCACTGAAACAGCGCCTCCGAAAACCTTCTGGAGTTTGCCTTCCCTATCAAGATCCGCAATGTCTCTACGCACAGTCGATTGGCTCACTCCCAGTTCGCGGGAAAGATCCGCTACTTTGACGGTGGGCTGCTGTTTCAGCGTATTTAAAATGGTTTCAAATCTCTCGTACTGTAACATTGGGATCACCTTGAACTTTTCTATATTGTATGATCATTTATGCTCATTGTCAATCGATTTTCACCAATATTTAAGCAAATTTGATTAAATTTCACCATCTATTTGCTCGAGTTTGACTGATATTGCTCCAGAATGATAGAAATCCCGCGCAAACCAATGTCACTTCGCCAGTAGATCTGCGAGTTTCTTCAGCCTTCCCAGCACTTCCTCAAGAGTTTCCATGCTTTTGGCGAAATGGAACCGGATGAGATGGTTCACGTCTTCTCTGAAGAAGCTGGATCCCGGCACTGCGGCCACCCCGACATTCTTTATCACCCATTCGCAGAACTCCAGATCCGTCATGTCTTTGAACTGGGGCAGCTCCAGGAAATCACTGATATCCACCATGACAAAGTACGTTCCCTCCGGGACATTGTGCTTCAGTCCCAGCTGGTCCAGCCCATGACAGAAAAAGTCGCGCTTCTCGGTGTACATCCTGCGAAAGTTTTCATAATAGGAATCCGGAAGTTCGAGGCCCGCCACTGCCGCTTTCTGCAAAGGAGCCGGTGCTCCCACCGTGAGAAAGTCGTGCACCTTGCGTGCTCCCTCTATCACCTCAGCAGAGGCGATGACGTATCCCAGGCGCCATCCTGTGATGGAATAGGTTTTGCTCATGGAATTGCACGTTATGGTGTGCTCCCACATTCCCGGAAGGGATGACATGTATGTATGGACATGCGGCTCGTAGACCATGTGCTCGTACACTTCGTCCATCACGGCGAAGGCATCATATTTGATGCAAAGGTTCCCGATCGCTGTCAGTTCTTCCCGTGTGAACACCTTGCCGCAAGGGTTTGAAGGATTGCAGATGATGATTGCTTTGGCGCCCTGCCGGAAACCCTCTTCGATCAGATCGATATCGAAATCGTATTCCGGAGGGACCAAAGGGATGTAGATGGGCTGTGCTCCCGAGAGGATGGCATCTGCCCCGTAATTCTCATAAAACGGCGAGAACACCATGACTTTGTCTCCGGGATTCACGATGGTCATCATGGCGCTCATCATCGCTTCGGTGCCGCCGCATGTGACTACGATCTCCGTCTCCGGATCGATCTGCCTTCCTATATTTCTCCCCTGCTTACGGGCAATCGCCTCACGTGTATCCTTTGCACCGTACGTGATGGAATACTGGTGTGGTCCTTCATACGCTGTCTGTGCGAGCCTCTCCATCATTACTTTGGGCGGATCGAAATCAGGGAAACCCTGAGACAGATTGATAGCTCCGTATTGGTTGCTTATTCTCGTCATCCTCCGGATGACAGAGTCGGTGAACGTCCCGACTCTTTCACTCAATTTCGGCATACCTGCCCTCCTGATCAACTTATTTCGTCTATTATATCATTCTACCAGTCCCGCAGTCTTAACAAAAAAACGATGCCATGCTAAAATATATGGGACCATTATGTTTTCGTATGGAGAGAAAAGATATGAACGATAAAGATCTTAAAGATATGACAGATCACATCAATTCCATCAGCAAGATGCTGGATGATCTGAACAAGGATTTTAACTACAGCAAGGAACTGAATCAGCAAATCATTAATGATACTATTTTTGATATGACCGGCGTGCGGCCTGAGTCTACCGAAGGTATGGATGCTGCTGATATCATGAACGTTGCCGGGCTTTCTCCGGGACCAGCGAAAACTGCGGTAGCAGAAGGAAGCGAAGAGAAGAAGCAGCAGGAAACGGAAGCCGAACAGGTGGAGGAAGATCCCCGCACTTTGGAAGAACTCCTGGCAGAAATGGATGCTCTCGTGGGCCTCACGAAGGTCAAGGAGGATGTGCGCACTCTGATCAATTTCATCAAGGTGGGCAAGATGAGAGAAGAGGAAGGCT